>CAMNBW010000065.1 GCA_946533525.1 uncultured Lachnospiraceae bacterium | reverse complement strand
GCAGCATTCCAGCAGGGTCAGATAGCTAAGGGTCTCGCAGAGAGAGCAGCAGGTCAGGCCAGATACGATGCATATCAGAGTGCATACCAGGCAAGACGTGCTCAGATCCTTGCACAGGAAGCCGCTATCAAGGCTGAGAGAGCAGAGCTTCAGAAGTTAGTTAATGCATATCTCAAGAGCTTCTAAATAGAAACTTGCAAGACAATTTTAAAGGCGGGCTATTATAGCCCGCCTTTATTTTTACCATTAATATAAAATACAATTATTCATAAGGAGAAAGAATGGCTAGCGAAATAAAGGATATAACACTGGCACCTTCCGGAAAGAGAAAAATAGAATGGGTCAGGAGGAATTGTCCTCTTCTTAGGACCTTACATGATGAATTTGAAAAAACAAAGCCCTTTGCCGGGAAAAAGATTGCGCTGTCGGTTCATCTGGAAGCTAAGACGGCTTACCTCTGCCTGACACTTGCCGCCGGAGGAGCGGAAATGTATGTAACGGGCTCCAATCCGCTTTCTACCCAGGATGATGTTGCGGCGGCCCTGGTGGATGAAGGACTCGAGGTTCACGCATGGCACGGAACTACGGACGAGGAATATAATAATCATATAAGGGCAGTGTTGTCTGTCGGCCCGAACATCATCATTGATGACGGCGGAGATCTGGTGAACATGATCCATACCGAATTCAAAGAGCTTATACCGCAGGTTATCGGCGGGTGCGAGGAGACTACGACAGGTATTCTGCGGCTTGAGGCCATGAACCGGGAGGGAACCCTCGGTTTTCCGATGGTAAGAGTAAATAACGCGCAGATGAAGCATTTCTTTGATAACAGGTACGGTACGGGTCAGTCTGTATGGGATGGCATCAATCGTACGACAAACCTCATCGTTGCCGGAAAGATCGTTGTTGTCGCCGGATATGGCTGGTGCGGAAAAGGAACGGCAATGAGGGCAAAGGGGCTTGGAGCAAGGGTCATCGTTACGGAAATAGACCCTGTTAAGGCCATAGAGGCTATTATGGACGGCTTCGACGTTATGCCCATGAACGAGGCTGCAAAGGTCGGAGATTTCTTTGTTACGGTTACGGGCTGCGACAAGGTCATCGATGAAGAGGATTTTGCAGTGATGAAGGATGGGGTTATTCTCTGCAACGCGGGTCATTTCGACTGCGAGATAGATATGAAGAGGCTGCGGGAGATCGCCACTGAGACAGTTCAGATGAGGGACAACATAATCGGATATAAGATCCCTTCAGGGCAGACGCTCTATGTTTTAGGCGAAGGCAGGCTCGTAAATCTTGCATGTGCAGACGGACATCCCGCGGAGATCATGGATATGTCCTTTGCAATTCAGGCTCTTTCCGCAAAATATCTTATTGAGCACGGCAGCGAGCTTAAAGAGAAGCTTATCGATGTCCCCGAAGAGGTCGATATGGATGTTGCGGTTCGTAAGCTTGATTTCCTTGGGAAGAAGATCGACGTTCTGACACCGGAGCAGGAAAAATATTTAAACAGTGCTTCAGTCTGAGCGCGGTTCTGAGATATAACATAAAACGTATAAAATATAAAACAAGAGGGCGGGTTTTTCCCGCCCTCTGTGTTATTGAAACTCTCTATAACGAAGAGGATGTATCAGCCGAAATATCTCTTTAAAAGACCTGCAAAGCCCTTTCCGTGTCTTGCCTCATCACGGCCGATCTCATGAACTATATCATGGATCGCATCAAGATTGAGTGCCTTAGCCTTTTTGGCAAGGTCAGCACGACCCTGGGTTGCACCGTATTCAGCCTCGGCACGAAGCTCCAGGTTTTTCTTGGTGGAGTCAGTAAGTACCTCGCCGAGGAGCTCTGCAAAATGAGCTGCATGCTCAGCCTCTTCCCAGGCTGCTTTCTCATAAAAGGCGCCGATCTCAGGATAACCTTCACGTATAGCTACACGAGCCATAGCAAGATACATTCCAACCTCAGTGCATTCTCCGGTGAACATTTCACGAAGACCGTTCTTGATCTCATCGGGAGCATCGCTGGCAACGCCTAAAACGTGCTCGGCAGCCCAAACCTTTTCGCCTTCCTGCTTTGTGAACTTGGAAGCGGGAGCCTGACACTGAGGACATTTCTCCGGAGGAGTATCTCCCTCATGCACATAACCGCAAACCTGACATACATATTTCATATCTTTTCTCCTTTCAATGCCGTTTAATTCGTATCGTATATATAAACCTCTACCGTCTGATCTTCGGATGGCCATTCCAAAAATTTATGACGATATTGTATACAATTTTAAATAATAAACAGAAAATATGCAAGGAAAAAGCATGTTTTTATAAAAAGTTAATATATTTTAGTAAAGCTTTTTTTTACGAATTCATAGGAAATGATATACTAGTCTTTATGAAACTTAAGTTACAAATAATAATCGCATTGGTCCTGGGTATCCTGATACCCATATGCCTGATAATGACAATAATAGTTTGGGGAAAGCCGACTCTTACGGAGCTTTTTGTGGACTTCGTCCTTATTATGCTGCTTACGTGCATAATCCTGGTGAGCTGGATGTATACTGCGGTGGTGGCTCCCATTCAAAATCTGACGGAAGCCACCAAGAAGATCACCGAAGGAACACTGGAATTCGAGATGGAGCTTCCCGAGCACAACGACGAGATAGCCGAGCTTTGCTGTAATTTTGACAAGATGAGGCAGCGCCTCCTGGATTCGGCAAATGCACAGGTGGAGGGAGAAAACGAAAACAGGGAGCTTATAAGCAACATCACCCATGACCTCAAGACCCCGGTCACCTCCATAAAGGGCTATGCCGAGGGGATAATGGACGGAGTAGCTGATACTCCCGAAAAAATGGACAGATATATACGTACCATTTATACTAAGGCAAATGAGATAGATTCCCTGATAAACGAACTTACGTTTTACTCGGGTATCGACACAAACAAGATTGCCTATAATTTTGCCAGGATAAATATTTCCGATTACTTTGACGACTGTGTGGATGAGATAAAGGTGGATCTGGAATCCAAAAATATCGAGCTGAATTATACAAATTATCTGGACAGGGATATATGTATAATCGCCGATCCCATACAGATGAAAAAAGTAGTGAACAACATAGTCGGGAATTCCATCAAATATATTGATAAAGAGAAGGGGATAATGAATATCCGCCTGAGGGATGCGGACTCCTCCATCATAGTGGAGATAGAGGATAACGGACAGGGCATTGCGGCTAAGGATCTCCCCTATATCTTCGACAGATTTTATCGCACCGACACATCGAGGAATTCACATATGGGCGGTTCGGGAATAGGTCTTTCCATCGTGAAGAAGATCGTGGAGGATCACGGCGGAAGAGTATGGGCGGTGAGCCACAGCGGAACAGGCACGACCATGATGATGGAATTCAGAAAATATTTATCGGCACAAACAGAAGAAGCGTCATAAACAGGAGGAAGCTATGAACAGGATTTTAATAATCGAAGACGAGGAATCGATTGCAGATCTTGAAAAGGATTATTTAGAGCTGTCGGATTTTAATGTCGAGATTGAAAATACAGGAGAAAAGGGCCTTGAGAGAAGCCTTAAGGAGGACTTTGACCTCATTATACTCGATCTGATGCTGCCGGGAGTGGATGGTTTCGAGATCTGCCGCCAGGTCAGAGAGGCAAAAAATATACCGATAATCATGGTATCTGCGAAAAAAGATGATATAGATAAGATACGGGGTCTGGGACTGGGAGCCGATGACTATATGACAAAGCCTTTCTCCCCCAGCGAGCTTGTGGCGAGAGTCAAAGCGCATATGGCAAGGTATGACAGGCTTACGCAGAGCGGCGCCCAGGATAACGAGGTTGTGGAGATCAGGGGCTTAAAGATTGACAAAACCGCAAGAAGAGTTTACGTTAACGGAGAGGAAAAGCAGCTTACTACGAAGGAGTTCGACCTGTTGACCTTCCTTGCTTCCAATCCGAACCATGTATATTCCAAAGAGGAGCTGTTCCGCAATATATGGGACATGGATTCCATAGGGGACATAGCTACCGTGACCGTACATATCAAGAAGATAAGGGAAAAAATAGAATTTGACTCCTCCAATCCCCAGTATATAGAGACTATCTGGGGCGTAGGCTACCGATTCAAGGTGTAGACGGAAGGTAGATACAAAATGGCCGCAGATAAAAGATTTGCTGTTCTTATCGATATTGAAAACATATCCCAGAAGTATATCGAGCTTATAATGGACGAGGCGTCCAACTACGGAGATATTACGATCAAGAGGGCATATGGAGACTGGACAAAGGCGGAGAGCGCCTCCTGGAGGGAAAAGCTTCTGGATAATTCCATAATTCCGATGCAGCAGTTCAACAATACCTTCGGGAAAAATTCTTCAGACTCCGCGCTCATTATCGATGCGATGAAAATTCTTTACAGCAATAATGTAGACGGCTTTTGCCTGGTGAGCTCCGACAGCGATTTTACCCGTCTGGCGGCGACCTTAAAGGAAGAGGGCAAGATGGTGGTCGGCATGGGCGAGAGCAAGACGCCGAATGCGCTGATCAAGGCCTGCGATTCTTTTAAGATGCTGGACGTGCTGTATAAGGAAGAGAACGCGGATAAGGAGGAGAAAAAGACCTCCAAGAGCGGAAAGAGTACAAAGAGCACCAAAACAGGCACATCGACAAAGAAGTCCTCTCAGACCAATAATCTTACAAAGCTTTCAACAATAGAAAAGGCCATCAAGCAGATAATAATGGCTGATAACAACGAAGAGGGCATGAATATGGGAGCCCTCGGCAACAGCCTTCAGCGCCGTTATCCCGATTTCGATACAAGAAACTACGGAGCCTCCAAGCTTTCAAAGTTCCTGGCACAGTTCGATTCCCTGGTCCTTACCCAGATTGACAGTACGATATTCGTAAGCCTTAAATAAAATGAATTTTTCGTACAAAGATCTGGAAATCCTTTTTGAAGATAAAAATATCATAGTGGTCAAAAAGCCGTCCGGCGTTCCCAGCGAATCCGCGGAAATAAGCAAACCGGATATGGTGCGTACGCTGAAAAACTACCTGACCGTAAGCGGCGCAGGCTCGGAGCCCTACCTGGCGCTGCTGCACAGGCTGGACCAGCCCGTTGAAGGAATAATGGTCTTCGGCAAGACAAAGGCGGCCTCCGCAAAGCTTTCGGCGGATATTAAAAGCGGAAGGTTTACAAAGGAATATCTTGCGGCCTGTTATCCGATGAAAAACGGGACATTTGCAAGGCTCTACGACAGGGAGGACGAGGACGGTCCGGAGTTTTTGCTGGAGGATCACCTGCTAAGAGGAAGCGGGAATATGGTGCAGGTCGTTTCCCAAAATACGCCGGGGGCGAAAGCCGCCAAACTCTACTGCCTTCCCCTTAAAGAGATATACACGCTGCGGGGCGGCGGAACGGAAATAAGACTGGCGAGGATAAGACTGCTTACAGGCAGGCACCACCAGATAAGGGTGCAGCTTAGCCACGCCGGACTGCCTATAATTGGAGACAGGAAATACGGCTGTATGCCCGACGCTTATAAGGGTTCCCTCTGCCTTGCTGCGGTTGGCCTTACCTTTATCCATCCAAAAACAAAGGAATCGATGCATTTTGAGATCACGCCGGCTTTTATCGGAGAACTTGAGGAGGCCTCTTCGGATATAATTGACAATCCTCATCGAATATGACACAATTTACTTCGCATTAATTACAAGGAGATCTTAGTCAATGGCGGATAATAAAAAGTTGGTTGAAGCAATTACCTCCATGGAGGAGGATTTTGCGCAGTGGTATACGGATGTTGTAAAAAAGGCGGAGCTTATCGAATATTCAAGCGTTAAGGGCTGCATGATAATACTTCCGGCTGGATATGCGCTGTGGGAAAATATACAAAGGCAGCTGGATGACAGGTTTAAGGCTACCGGAGTTGAGAATGTGGCGATGCCGTTATTCATCCCCGAAAGCCTTTTGAATAAGGAAAAGGATCACGTTGAGGGCTTTGCCCCCGAGGTGGCCTGGGTAACTCACGGCGGAATGGAGAAGCTTCAGGAGAGGCTTTGTATACGTCCGACTTCTGAGACCCTGTTTTGTGACCTCTATAAGAATATCGTTCATTCATACAGGGATCTGCCGAAGAATTACAATCAGTGGTGTTCGGTAGTAAGGTGGGAAAAGACCACCCGCCCCTTCCTGCGTTCAAGGGAATTTCTGTGGCAGGAAGGCCATACCATTCATGAGACCTATGACGAAGCAGAAGAGCGGACGATAATGATGCTTAATGTATATGCCGATTTCTGTAAGGAAGTGTTGGCTATCCCCACTATAAAGGGACGCAAGACCGACAAGGAAAAGTTTGCCGGCGCGGAAGCCACCTATACCATAGAGGCTATGATGCATGACGGGAAGGCGCTGCAGTCGGGAACCAGCCACAATTTCGGCGACGGCTTTGCCAAGGCCTACGGCATACAGTTCACCGGCCGTGACAATAAACTGAACACTCCTTATCAGACCTCATGGGGAATGTCCACCAGGATAATCGGAGCGCTTATAATGGTACACGGAGACAATTCGGGTCTGGTGCTGCCTCCGATGATCGCTCCGACTCAGATAGTGATCGTACCTATACAGCAGAAGAAGGACGGAGTGCTGGAGGCTGCAAACAAGCTTAAGGAAAGCCTTAAGGACTTCAAGGTAAAGGTAGACGACAGTGACAAGAGCCCCGGATATAAATTTTCCGAGCAGGAAATGAGAGGCTTCCCGCTGCGTATAGAGATAGGACCGAGGGATATAGAGAACGGAGAGTGCGTATTCGTGCGCCGGGACAACGGAGAAAAGTGTACCGCAAGAATAGATGAGGCGCCGGCTAAGGCAAAGGAGCTTTTGGAGACCATACAAAAAGAGATGTATGAGCGCGCCGAGGCACATTTAAAGAGCAGTATATTTGATGCGAAGACCTATGACGAATTTAAGGACATCGCTGAAAACAAGCCCGGCTTCATACGAGCGGTATGGTGCGGGGACGAAGAGTGCGAAAATATAATCAAGGCGGATACTACCGTAACAAGCCGCTGCATGCCTTTTGACGATACAGAGCTTATATCCGATAAGTGTGTCTGCTGCGGAAAACCTGCAAAACATCTTGTCTATTGGGGCAAGGCATATTAAAAATCATAAGAATTTAAGAAGGGGGAATAATCAAAAATGAATGTACTTGTAATCAACTGTGGAAGCTCATCGCTTAAGTATCAGCTAATCGAAACCGAGGCGGGAAAGGTACTGGCAAAGGGCATATGCGACCGTATCGGTATCGAGGGCAGCAATATCGATTATAAGGCCGGTGACGGCGAAAAGGTAAACACAAAGGTAGAGATGAAGGATCATAAGGACGCTGTGGATCTGGTCATTAAGAAGCTGACTGATCCCGAAACAGGCGTCATCAAGTCCTTAAGCGAGATCGATGCTGTTGGTCACAGGGTGGTTCACGGAGGAGAGAAATTCTCCGGTGCGGTACGCATCAACGAGGAAATGATAAGCGTAATGGAGGAGTGCTCAGATCTTGCACCGCTTCATAATCCGGCGAATATAATCGGAATCCGGGCTTGTCAGGAGCTTATGCCGGACGTTCCGATGGTCGGAGTTTTCGATACCGCCTTCCATCAGACAATGGAGCCCAAGGCTTACCTTTACGGCATCCCGTATGAATATTATGAGAAATACAAGATCCGCAGATACGGCTTCCACGGAACCAGCCACGAGTTTGTTTCCAACA
>CAMNBW010000064.1 GCA_946533525.1 uncultured Lachnospiraceae bacterium | reverse complement strand
TATAGTATGTACTTAGTTTAAGGTTTACGCGCGAAAATTTTCAACGCCATTTCTCCGCTGCCCGTCCGGAACTCGGAGGCACTTTCTTCTGCCAGAGTGGTGGGTGGGTGCGTATATATGAGTGGAAAATCAAATTTTTTATAGAATGTGAGGTTTATCATGGGTGAAGTTAATAATCAGGTAAGCAGGAAGTCACAGGGCGGCGCGATTGCTTTTAAACAGAAGAAGCTCCAGATAGGCGGAGACAGAACGTCTATCATAGGGGAAAAAAGAAAGATTGAAAAGCTTCCCGGCCTGAACGAGATCAATGAGCAGAACAGGAAAGAGAAGAACGAGCATGACATCAAATTATTTAAGCGCATGATCGATAATTCCGTTGATAAGAATCTGAAGCTTAAGATAAAGGCGGATCAGAAGGTGCCCACCTTAAAGGACGGAGAATACAGTCGGGTCAATTACACCGAGGGTATACCTGCACAGAAGCTTGCAAAGGTAAGAAAGGATGGGAAATGGCATTCCACCGAGGCTGACAAGATAAAGGAGTACAAGAGGACTTTCAGGAATGCGGACGTCTGCACTGTAAGGGAGCTGGATGCCATCAAGGCGTATTTTGCATCGGAATCGCCCGCGGCGGTGAGGAGGCGCCGTGATTCCAAAAAAAACCAGGGAAACCTCAGGGCTGACGAGAATAATGTAATTGAGAACAACAGGATTACGGCTCAGGAGGCTATTTATGGTGAGGACATTGAGTTTAAGGACGGCGAGGATGAGGATGAACTCGTGATAGAGAGGAAGTCAGGTTCCGTCAAGGCCAATGAGCAGGAAAAGAAAGAGGAAAATAACGCAGATAAAAACGAAGAAAACAAGATAGAGGAAGAGGCTGATAAGGACGCTGCTGTCGATCCCTATGTGCAGGATGCGCAGAGCTTTGTAAAGTCCATAAGGGATTTTAACTTAGGCGGCGGAATGCTTACGGATGAATATATGTCAGATCACTTCGTTGAGCTGTATAAATATGCCGACAGACTGATAGAATATTCAAGGATCAAAGCAGAGAATCCTCACTTTTTCGACTCGATCAGTGAAGAGGCAAGAGCCGCGATGGAAAGAAATGAGAAATCGGACTTAGGCCGCAACCTCAAATCCCTTTTAAACTTTCATCTCGAGCTTCACGGTATAATGGTAGAGAAGGAAACCAGGCTTGACGGCACGGAGACCGGTCTTATGACGGCGCATCTTTACAGGGAGGATGAAAATAAGACCAAGCGTCACAATTTAAGAAGATCAAGACAGAAAAGATATGACACCTTAAGAGAACAATTCCTGAAGAATCATATCCTGGAGGCAGGGGTCAGATTGGCGGAGGGATATACAAGCAAGGCTTTTTCCGCTAAGGAAACTATGGAAGTGATCGGGAGCCTCGTGGAGGGTCATGAGAAAGAGTATGCGATAAACAAGGCAGAGGTGGATGCGGCAAAGGCGCAGATACAGGAGATCGCCCAATTAAGATCCCAGATCATAAAGGAAGGGAAGGCTCAGCTCAAGGCATACAGGGAAGCGGGTGAGGAGCAGAAGAGCGCTTTAAGGTTTGCTATTGAAAAAAATAACCGCAAGATAAGGCTGCTTACGAGAAATATAACCCGTTATCAGCAGTTTATAAGGTTTTCTCTCGGAACCATGGAGCAGCTTCCTGACGAAACCATTGAATTTTTAAATAATGAGGGAAATGAAGAGATCCTCGGAATGATCCGCGCAAGAGCCTTAGTGGATGGTGCGGATGAGCTGGCAGCCATCGCGGGCAACAAGGCAGAGGTGAAGAAAACAAGTGCGGCGGAATTTATTGAAAAATATGGTGCCGCAAAGGAGAAGCTGAAGACTGTAAACAGACTTTTGAACCATGCAGCTGAGAAGAAAAAAGCTGAGACGACCGAGGCCGAGAAGCTGGCGGAAGAGTATCATCTCAAGTTTGACACTTCTACAAACAGGCTTGATACAACTGTGGCAGACGCGCTGGACAGCTTAAACAAATACGGTCTGGATACAAAATGGATGCACATTGCAATGTGCTATACGCCTACGGAGGACACGCCGGAGAATGTAAAGGATGATATGAAAAACAAGGGAGTCAAGCCCCTGCTGGATATGATCCTTGCATTAAAAGAGAATGAGTTGGATTCCTTACGCTTTTCCAAAAATCAGAACATCGAAAGCGATGATTACTGGAAGAACAGATGCTTACTCGGAGTGCTCAATGACAGTTCAGGTGGCTTTTTGAGCCTGGTGAAAAAATTTGATATTGAACTGTCGGAGGAACAGATCGCCCATATTAATGCGGTATCTTTTCTGGCTCAGGGTTTGCTCCCTGATTATAAAGCTCATGACAGCATGCTGGTCAATCCTGAGGATATCCTGCTGAATGAAGCCGGTCTTGAGGCTCATGCACAGTGGCTTTTAGTGGATTTCTTTAAGGAGCAGGGAGCAGACGGTAGAGAACTCTCCGAGAGAGCCAGGACATTTCGCGGGAAGTGTAAGGGTGTCAAGCTTGAACACAGGATAATGGTAAGGGATCTCGAGTATAAGCCCGAGGTCTTAAGAGAGGGCGATACTTACCAGACTCTTATAAGAATGATAACGAATATCTATACTACTAATGCAGGTCATATTTCTGACAACGAATCACTGGCAGAGAAATACAGGCAGCGTAAGGAACGGGCAAACAACGAAAATATGGGAGAGCCTCTGCAGGAGGAGCTAAAAAGACAGAGGGCGCTTTTTGCCGGAAACGGGGAAGAGGAAGCGCGTCTGGGTCTTAAGATACGTGAGGACGACCGCACAAAGGCATATGACTTTGCGCTGGGGAAAAAGTGGTCGAATACCTTTGCAGGGAACTTAATGGAGACCGCAAAATTCGATAAATTCAAGGATATCCTACTTCCCGTTGAAAGGGACTTAAACGGGTCGGTGAAGGATGCCTTTAAGGATAATTATAATAAAAATAACGAAATCTTAAGGGGTATGTTAAGTGCTGACGAGGCCGAGAGAAATAAGGCTGTGGCAGCGCTTGGAAAGCAGATATTGGATATAAAGCTTGAACCCGAATTTTATACACTGGAAAACCTCACGCAAAATTATATAGAGGTCAGGAAAACACTAAAAAGGATAGAAGCCTTTAAGCTTTTACATAAGGAGTACCGCGACATCTTCGAGGGCGAAGACTTTAACGATGAGGAAAGGGAGTATATCAGGAATAATTTCATCGAAAACGAGGCGCTCTCCGGAGTCTCGGAAATGGTTGAAAAGACAGGGCTGAGGCTGGGAATACGCGCCAACGGTACGATACTTGATGCGCCGAAGGATAAAACAACAAAGGAAGATAAGCTTTCATGGGGCAATGACTTTGCCCTTCAGCAGGGTCACCGGATAACAGCGCTTGACGAAACAGTCATTCCGGAGGCACTTAAGGCAAAGGCACAAAGGCAGAAGGACTATGAGGAGCGAAAGGAAGAGCTTAAGCCCATTACCTACATTTATGACAAGCTGCTGGCAAAGAAAGCAAAGACGGTCAGGTCGCGCT
This sequence comes from uncultured Lachnospiraceae bacterium, assembly GCA_946533525.1. Lineage (GTDB taxonomy): Bacteria > Bacillota > Clostridia > Lachnospirales > Lachnospiraceae > NK4A144. Next base: position 4,221 of record CAMNBW010000064.1, on the reverse strand, counting down.
ACGATAAGGTAAGACAGCTCAAGGCTCAGGGCAAGCTTTCGGAAGAGGAATTGAGGAATAAAGCACAGAATATCATCCATGACACGAATAAGCTCCTGGATGAGATCGATGCTCAGATAGAGTCTGCAAAGCAGCTTATGGACTGCATTTACAATAAGGGAGACTATAAGAAGCTAAGCGATAAGGCAAAGGTATTTGCGGCGGATAACGGGTTTGAAATCCTGAGTGAGGAGGAAACGCAGGAAGCCCGTGAAAATCTGGACAAAAAGTGGATGGAGGACAAATTCACATTCACGAACATGGACGACGTAAAGCTCAGGGTATATGTCAATGGGTGGCTCAAGGACAGGTCGGGCCAGCTGTCAGAGGATCAGAGGAAACGCTGGAACGACAGATTTTATGATGATGCGGGAGGCTTCTATGACCTGCGCTGCTTCCAGAACTTTTTACGTCCGGTAAAGAGGGATGCGCTTGGACGGCCTCTTAAGGGCTATGAGGAAAACGACAGACTGAATGATCAGGACATAGAGGATTTCATATCCGGCGATTCGGCGAGGATGTTTAAGGTAATGAAGGGCATCGGACAAAGGATAGCCAAGATAGAGCTGCCCAGGGAAAATCTTACCTGGGATTATCTGGAAAAGAATTTTAAGGATATCTTTGAGAATGTCCGGTTATGCTTCGATTTTCAGAATATGTATCTGGGCTTTGAGGACTTCTTCGAAAGCGACGTCTTTACGGAAGAGGAGCAGGATAAAATGAGGCATAATATCACCGAGATCTCCGATATTGCAAATATGTCCCTGAACCAGTATCTCGTTGCAAAGGGCATCGGGGCTGAAATAAATCCGGTTAATGGCAGGAGCATAAAGCAGCAGGCGGAGCAACAGATCGCCATTCAAAAGGGCATTATCGACATGCAGGCCGGACTCTTTGAAGAGATCGGAAAGTTTAATGCTAACTACGCTCTTGCCTATCAGGAAAACGGAGATAAGGTACGCGCCCTTTCCAAGCTCCAGGCTCAGCAGAGGGGAATGCAAAGAGCCTTCCTTGCCGAGAGAAAGGCGTTAGACGCGCAGATAAAGCGCTGTATAGCGGACAGGGATAATGAGCTTTTAAGGGACGAAGATAAGCAGGACAAGGAAAAGCTCGCCCGGTACGAGGAGAATTTAAAGCAGTTTAAACAAAGGAGGGCGGAGCTGGATTCGCTTAAGAATACCGCAGATAAGAGGATAGCTGTTTTGATGCAGGCAAAGAAGGTCTTTTGCGAGAATAGTGACGGCGAAGGTCTGAACCAGGAAGAGCTTAAGATATTTGCAGAGAATTTCAAGATAGAAATACCTGCGGAAAGAAGCTTTAACGAAATAAGGAGCGATTTCCTTGAGACCACCATCGAGGTCATTAAGGATGAGCGTTTCGAGAAAGATATTAAGGAGGACAAGAAGGCCAGAGCACAGGGAGCATACAAACGTAAGCTGGATAATGAGAAGCTGGAAGCGGCAAACGGAGCAGGCTTCGTAGTCATGGAAAGGCAGGCCGGAGGTGAGCTGAAGGAAAAGGCTAAGGCTCAGGGGAATAAGGAAGCAAAGGCCGCTAAAAGGCAGTTCGTGACGGACAAGGAGCTGGAGGCTCTGTTCTTCCAGGTCAAGGTCAAAAAGGACGCATATAAGCTGATAAGCAAGAAGCCCAAGGCAGGTGGAGCCAATGCAAAGGAGCTGGCAAAGAGGAAGAAGGCACAAAAGGATGCCATGGTATATGAGGCCAATAAGGAGGCCGTCGATGTACTTCTGGAGGAAATAGAGGATGCTCTGGAAGCGAAGGATAATGCTCTTGAAGTGATAAATAATGCCGAGGCGAAGAAGAATGCGCCCGGGGCGGAGGGCGCGGCAGCAGCCAATAACGCGGCCGAGGCGGAAAAGGAAGCCGTGGAACAGGCACAGACCCAGGTTGAGAGGAGCATGCTCAAGGCCACGAGATATACAGAGCTTATCCGTTTTGCCTTTGGCCTGCAAAATGAGCTTTCCAAGGAGACCTTAAGAGAGATCATCGATAATAAGGAGACCAAGATCTTTACGGAGATACTGGTAAACAGGGTCTTAAACGATGAGAGCCTCAACGAATGGAACAACAAGTCCCTGACGCATTATAAGAAATTCCTGAAATGGGATCACGAGCGCAGAGGTGAAGAGAGCAATGAGGTCATAGAGGAAGAGCAGGAAAGAGTCGAGGAGGATAAGGAAGAGGAGATAATTGCAGGGGAAGAGCAGAAGGTCGAGGAGCAGCAGAAGGAAGAAATTCCAATCGTTGTAAACCATCTCGGGAATCTGTATGAGGCATTTCGTGAGGAAAAGAAGCAGGAAGGGCAGGTGCCTGAGCCTCAAATCAAAGAGAAGAACCAGGACGAGCCGTTTGTGGAGTACACGGAGGAAGAAAAGAAGAGGAGACAGGAGCAGAGGGATAGAGAAGGAGCGGAGCTGGAAGTAATTCCGCTTGTTGAAAACCGGGTCGGACCCGGGTATGAGGCAGTGCGCGAGGAAGTGCATGAGCAGAGGGAGCTTACGGATATAGAGAAGAAGCTTGAGGATAACCGCGTCAATGAGTTGAAAAAGGAAGAGAAGCCGGAAGAGAAGAAGGAAGAAGATGACCTTGCCGAAATAGAGAGAAAGATGGCAGAGGATCTGCTCACCGAGAAGAAAGAAGAGGAAAAGAAAGAGCCGGAGGAGCTTGTTGTAAACCGTATCGGACCGAAGTATGAGGCGGTGCGCGAGGAGAAGAAAGAAGAGAAGAAAGAAGAAAAGAAGGAAGAAATAAAGGAGGAGAAAAAGGAAGAAAAGAAGAATGAAATAAAGAAAGAAGAGGAGAATAAGCGTTCAAGCCAGGCAAAGTCAGCTGCGCCAAAAGAACTGAGCCTTGAGGAAAATGCTGCAAAAGCCCGGAGAATACTCACGAAGAAAAATATATCAATACCTGAGGATCTGACGGCTCTTAGGGAGCGCATGGACACTCTGTCGAAGATCGCCCCTTATCGTGAAGGCGGAAAAACGACAATGAGAAGATTTTGGCAGAGAGGGCTGGATCATAACGTGTGCAGATCCTATGAGGTTCTGGAGGAGTATTTCCTTTCGAAGGAAAGTGAGACTGTAACAGATGACGAGCTGAAGAAGGTTAGTATTCCAAAGATAGATAAGTCTGTTACTTACGCGGGCGAATATGAGACCGAGACAGAAAATAACAGCTATGCCTGCACAGGAGCGTCAATGTATAACCAGTTCTGCTACAGCGTGAATAAGGACGGGAAAGAGTTCATTAACCAAAAGGATGTCAGAGCCTTTGCGCCAAAGAAGTTCACATCGCTGGAGGATTTACAGAAACAGGGACACAAGATAGACAAGGCTGAATATAAAAAAATGGTGGAAAAAGCCAAAAACTACATGGGCAAGAAGAAGAAAGAACGCGGAAATATCTTTGAAATAGGTGATTTCTTCTTATCAAAGAGGAAGGACATCCAGCTTAAGAGTATGAAGATAAATACTCCCGAATTTAAGTTCAGTTATACAGATGAGGAAGAGGATAAGAATGATCTCGTTACAAATAACCAGATGGCAGCCTTTTCCAAACAGGTCGAAGAAATATTAAATACCGGAAATGTGGTCGGAGTGGTGATACACAACAATATGAGCATGGGCGGGCGTTACTACACCATTACCGGTATAGATACCAGAAGCTCTGACAGATACGAACACATGATAAGAGTTATTGATACGGATCCGGAAGCGGAGTCTCAGGAATATAGTAAACATATCAGCGATTTCTTTTTCAAGATGCTTGGCGGCAACGTTGTAGAGCTTAACTGGCTCGAAAAGCTTGAGAAGCCGCAGGAGATGACAAAGAAATACAGTAATCTCAACTATACAAAAAAGAACGGCTACAGTGCAAAGAAGAAGCCGAATGAGCCGGCTTTGGATCTTGTACAGCACGACGGTGTCTGCTTCAAGGTGGAAAACTCGGAGCTGCCGAAGGAGATGAGAGGCATAGGCATAGAGATGTCGGTCTACGTTCCGAAGCAGGCAAGCGTAAATTAAAAGAGCACAGGGGGAGCACAGGGGAACACAAAAGAACCGTCCCCTGTGCTCTGTGCTAGAGTTTAAGTTAAGAGAGGGAAGAAGGTCATGGAGGTAAGGGAGCTTACACAGGATAATATAAAGGATTATGAGGGCATAG
>CAMNBW010000063.1 GCA_946533525.1 uncultured Lachnospiraceae bacterium | reverse complement strand
AGAAGCCGGCGAGGGACAAGGCCGTTGTAAAAGACAAGACCGTCGTGAAGGACAGAGACGTTGTAAAGGACAAGACTATTGTAAAAGACAAAGCTGACGCAAAAGACGAATCAGTTGTAAAGGACAAAGCCGTCGTAAAGGACAGGCCCGTCCAAAAGGAGGTACAGCCCTTTAAGCCGCCGGTTATAAAGAGAGAGGCTGCAGTGAAGCCGGTTCTCGCGGAAGCTGTACGAAAGCTTGTGAGCAGGGAAAACCTAAGCCGGGAAATGGCAGAGCAGTCCATGGATGAGCTCTTAAGTGGAAAGGCCGAAGGCGCGCTCATCGCTTCCTTCCTTACCGCCCTTCGGGCCAAGACAGTTACGGACGAGGAACTCGCTGCCTGCGCCGCAGGTCTTAGAAAGCATACGGTAAGGCCGGAGTACAGCGGGGAAGTAATCGATGTGGGCGGTACCGGCGCAGACGCGGCATATACTTTCAATATTTGGGTAGCGGCATCGGTGATCCTCGCGGCAGCGGGACTTAAGGCCGCGGAGCATGGAAGCCGGGCGACGCCTTTAAGGTGCAGCGCGGCCGACTGCCTGGAGAGACTTGGCGCCAAAATAAACGACTGCCCCGAGAAAATGCCCGGGATACTCGATAAAACCGGCCTGGGGTTCCTCAATGCCCCCTATTATCAGCCGGATATGAAATATGTTCAGCCGGTGATAAAGGAGCTGCCGTTTTCTACGGTATTTGACCTGCTGGAGCCCTTTACCAACCCCGCCTTTCCAGCAAAGCAGCTTTTAGGGGTATACAGGGAGGACCTCGTTGAACCTATGGCACGCATACTCGGCAGTCTCGGAGTTAAAAGGGCCATGACAGTTTTCGGGCAGGACGGGCTGGATGAAATATCCCTTTGTGCCCCGACGACAATATGCGAGTTAAAGGACGGTCAGTTTACAACTTATATGATAAGGCCGGAAGACTTCGGCTTTCAAAGGAGCGCAAGGAGCGAGCTTGAGGGGGCGAAACCCGAAGCAAGCGCTCAAAAAATAAAAGCGATTTTGGCAGGAGAAAAGGGAGCCGGAAGAGATGCGGTCCTTCTAAACACCGGGGCAGCGCTTCATATGGCGAAGGAAATCTCCATAGAAGACGGAATACGGGAAGCCGCAGAGCTAATAGACAGCGGCAGGGCAAAGGCTAAGATGGAAGAGTTTATTCAGGCAGTTAGCGGAGGGGCTAAGGGATGATCCTGGATGAGTTGGCCGAGGCAACACTCAGGCGGGTAAAGGAGCATAAGGAAAAGCTGCCCTTTAATGAAGTGCGGGCCATGGCCGAGAGCATGGAAAACGACGGGAGCTTTCCGTTTAAAGAGGCGCTTCGGCAGGAGGGTATCTCCTTTATCTGTGAGGTAAAAAAGGCTTCTCCCTCCAAGGGGCTTATAGCGGAGGATTTTCCCTACTGCGATATAGCCCGGGAATACGAGGAGGCCGGAGCTTCCGCGATCTCCTGCCTTACGGAGACGGACTATTTTCTGGGAAGCGATGAGTATTTAAAGAAGATCTCGGAGCTTGTCAGTATTCCCGTTTTGAGAAAAGATTTTACGGTGGATGAGTATATGATCTACGAGGCAAAGGTTCTGGGAGCCGAAGCCGTATTGCTCATATGCACCCTGCTTGAGAGGGAGAGGCTTAAGTACTACCTCGAGATCGCACATTCCATCGGCTTGTCGGCGCTTGTAGAGACCCACGATGAAGAAGAAATGGAGTCGGCTCTCTACAGCGGGGCACAGATAATAGGAGTTAATAACCGTAATCTCAAAGATTTTACGGTTGATATAAATACTGCAGTAAGACTAAGGAAGCTGGCTCCGGCAGACAGGATATTCGTGGCGGAGAGCGGCATAAAAACCCCGGAGGATGTTGCAGTGCTTTATAAAAATGATTGCAACGCGGTGCTCATAGGAGAAACTCTTATGAGAAGCAAGGACAAGAGAGGAACTCTGGCGTCATTACGCTCAGGCTGTACAGTCAAAGGAGCAGGAGTGGAGCAGCTATGAAAGCTGTAAGTCAGAAATTAATGGGGAACACAACAATTTAGTAAGGAGGTTTTATGGCAAAGATCAAGATTTGCGGAATAATGAGAACAGCAGACGTTGAGGTGGTCAATCAGTATCTTCCCGATTACTGCGGGTTTGTGCTTTCCAGACCTTTCAAAAGGTATATATCCAAGGATGCCGCAAGGCATTTTAAGGATATGCTGGATGAGAGGATCAAGGCGGTGGGAGTTTTTGTGGACACTCCTCCCGATGAAGCCGCCGGTTTTGCGGAGGAAGGCATAATCGAGGAGATACAGCTCCATGGACATGAGGACGACCGCTACATACTAAATCTGAAAAAGCTTACGGACGTGCCTGTTACCAAAGCTTTTACGATAAGATGTGAAAACGATCTTAAGCGTGCGGCCGAGAGTAAGGCCGACTATGTACTTTTGGATAACGGCACCGGTACGGGAGAGAGCTTCGACTGGACACTGATACGGGACATAGGCCGTGAGTTCGGAATTGCGGGGGGCTTAAACCCGGACAATGTTGCGGAGGTTATAAAGAAATTCAATCCCTATTTAGTGGATGTCAGTACAGGAGTGGAGACGGAGGGCGTAAAGGACGCGCTGAAGGTAAAGAAGTTTATTGAGAATGCTCGTGCATAAGGGGCTTGGAAGTTAGGAGAGAAGAAATGCCGGAAAGTAACGGAAGATTTGGTCAGTTCGGGGGACAGTACGTACCTGAAACCCTTATGAATGAGCTTATAAATCTTGAAAAGCAATATGAACATTACCGCAGGGATAAGGAGTTTGAGCAGGAGCTCGACCAGCTGATGCGGGAGTATGCGGGACGTCCCTCGGGACTGTATTTCGCAAAGAGAATGACGGAGGATCTGGGCGGAGCCAAAATATATTTTAAAAGAGAGGATTTAAACCATACCGGTTCCCATAAGATAAATAACTGCCTCGGCCAGGTATTGCTGGCGAAAAAGATGGGAAAGACCAGGGTCATCGCAGAGACGGGGGCAGGCCAGCACGGAGTGGCTACGGCGACTGTCGCCGCCCTTTTGGGGATGGAATGCGAGGTCTTCATGGGTAAGAAGGATACCGAAAGGCAGGCCTTGAATGTCTACCGGATGGAGCTTTTGGGTGCAAAGGTACACGCGGTTGAGAGCGGTACGCAGGTGCTTAAGGATGCCGTGAACGAGGCCATGAGAGAGTGGTCCAACCGGGTAATAGACACCCACTATGTCCTGGGTTCGGTTATGGGTCCCCATCCCTTTCCGACGATAGTAAGGGATTTCCAGTCAGTGATTTCCAGGGAAGCAAGGGAGCAGATACTTGAAAAAGAGGGCAGACTTCCAAGCGCTGTTATCGCCTGTGTGGGCGGCGGAAGCAATGCCATGGGAATGTTTTATAATTTCATACCGGATAAGGAGGTCCGGCTCATAGGCTGTGAGGCAGCGGGACGGGGAATCGATACGCCCGAGCACGCGGCTACAATGGCAAAGGGCTCCATCGGGGTGTTCCACGGTATGAAGTCTTATTTCTGCCAGAACGAATACGGGCAGATCGACGAGGTGTATTCCATATCCGCCGGCCTGGATTACCCGGGCATAGGGCCTGAGCATGCATATTTAAGGGACAGCGGCAGAGCCGAGTATGTCAGTGTAACGGACGACGAAGCGGTGGAGAGCTTTGAATATCTGGCGCGGACCGAGGGCATAATCTGTGCGATAGAAAGCGCCCATGCGGTTTATCATGCCAGGAGGCTGGCGCCGAAGCTTAAGAAGGATGAGAGTATCATCGTCTGCCTTTCGGGCAGGGGAGATAAGGACGTTGCTGCAATTGCCCGCTACAGGGGGAAGGATATACATGAGTAAGATCAAGGATGCATTTAAGAACGGGAAGGCGTTTATTCCCTTTATCACCGCGGGTGATCCGAGTCTGGACAAGACAAAGGAGTTTATACTTACAATGGAAAAGGCGGGGGCAGATCTCATTGAGGTAGGCATTCCCTTTTCCGACCCGATAGCCGAGGGAGTGGTCATTCAGGAGGCGGATATACGGGCCTTAAGCGCGGGGACGACCACCGATAAGATTTTTGATATGCTTAGAAGCCTGCGGCGGGAGACCGATATACCGATAGTATTTATGACATATCTAAATCCGGTATTTCACTATGGTTATGAGAGGTTTTTCTCGCTGTGCGAAGAGGTAAATATAAGCGGGATAATTATTCCCGATATGCCCTATGAAGAGAAGGGGGAATGCGAAAAGGAGGCGCTGGCACACTCGGTTGAGGTAGTCTCGATGATAGCGCCGACTTCAGAGGAGAGGATAAAGAGCATAGCGTCGGAAGCAAGGGGCTTTATCTATGTTGTAAGCTCCATGGGAGTGACGGGGATAAGGACGCAGATCAAAACTGATCTTAAATCCATCCTGGCTTCGATAAAGGAGGTCACCGACGTTCCGGCCGCCATAGGCTTCGGAATACATAACCCTGAGCAGGCGAGGGAAATGTCGAGGATAGCCGACGGGGTTATAGTCGGAAGCGCGATAATAAAGATAATAGAAAAATACGGGGAAGAGGCTGCCCCCTATATTGCGGATTACGTGCAGTCTATGAAGGAAGCGATAAGACAGTGAACAGGTTTCACGGTGAATTTTGGAGGGACAATGATCGGGATAGGATTTGACAATGATAAGTATTTAAAAATACAGTCTGACCACATTCGTGAAAGGATAGGAAAATTCGGAGGCAAGTTATATCTCGAATTCGGAGGCAAGCTTTTTGACGACTATCATGCATCCAGGGTGCTGCCCGGGTTCAAGCCGGACAGTAAGATCGATATGCTCGTCCAGCTTAAGGAAGACGTAGAGATAGTTATAGTTATAAATTCGGGAGATATTGAGAAGAATAAGGTGAGGGGAGACCTTGGCATCACCTATGATATGGATGTCCTAAGGCTTATAGACGCCTTCCGGGGATACGGGCTCTACGTGGGAAGCGTTGTGCTGACCCGCTTTGACGGCCAGGAGAGCGCCATTGCGTACCAGAAGAAGCTGGAGGCACTGGGAATAAAGGTCTACAGGCACTATCCGATAGCGGGCTATCCCAGCAATATTCCCCTTATAGTGAGCGACGAGGGTTACGGGAAAAACGAATATATCGAAACGAAGCATTCTCTGGTAGTCGTTACGGCGCCGGGGCCCGGCAGCGGGAAAATGGCCGTCTGTCTTTCGCAGATCTACAATGAGCATAAGAACGGAATAAAGGCCGGCTATGCCAAATTTGAGACCTTCCCTATATGGAATCTGCCGCTTAAGCATCCGGTAAATCTGGCCTATGAAGCCGCCACGGCGGATCTGAATGACGTGAACATGATAGACCCCTACCACCTTGAGGCCTACGGGGAGTCCACTGTAAACTACAACAGGGATATAGAGGTTTTCCCTGTTTTAAATACTATGTTTAAGGAGATCTACGGAGAATCTCCGTATAAATCCCCGACGGATATGGGAGTTAATATGGCGGGGAACTGTATATTTGATGACGAGATAGTTTCCATGGCGGCCAGACAGGAGATAATCAGGCGCTATTACAAGGAAAGATGCGAGCTGCGCAAGGGCAACGGCAAGGAGGAGAGCCTGAATAAGATAGAGCTTCTTATGAAGAAAGGCGATATAAATATCGATATAAGACCGGTGGTTGCGGCGGCCAATCTCAAGGCCGAGCTGACCGGAGCACCGGCGGCGGCCATAGAGCTGCCCGACGGAAGCGTAATAACGGGAAAGACTACCCCTCTTATGGGGGCGAGCTCGGCAATGCTGCTAAACGCCCTTAAGACGGTGGCGGGGCTGGACGACGACCTAAAGCTTCTGTCGCCTACGATAATCGAGCCGATCCAGCATCTTAAGGTCGAGCACCTGGGTAACCATAATCCTCATATGCATATAGACGAGATACTTATCGCCCTGACCATCTGCGCCTCGACCGACCCGAAGGCGGAGCAGGCGATGGTGGCCCTGGATTCCTTAAAGGGCTGCGAGGTTCACTCTTCGGTAATACTCTCCTCTACGGATGAGGTCACCTTCCAGCGGCTCGGGGTAAACCTGACGTGTGAGCCTGTATATCAGACCAAGAAGCTTTTCCACAGGTGAGTAATGGGCAAAAAAATTTCCAGGACAACAATTTCCATAGTGCTGAAGGTGCTGCTGATCACTGCTGTTGTGGTTTTCCTGGCGTCCAACAACTGGTTTTCAGATAAGGAGTACGCCAATACCATCGTTGAATTAAGCGACGGGTGGGACGTGATAATCAACAACGAAACATACGAGGATCAGAAGCTTTCCGATGTAAATATAGGAGTTCAAAAGCCGGGGGATAAGGTCACGCTCTTTAAGATCCTTCCCTATGATGAGATCATGGCTCCGGCTGTCTACTACAGGAGCGCACTTATGAAGATGAGCTCCACGGTGGACGGAGGGCTTGCTATAGGTTATGGGCGCGAAGAGGCCGAAAAGGGCAGGCTCATACCTAAAAACGGCAACTTCATCCCGCTTCCGGACGATTTTGCGGGTAAGGCCCTGAGGATCAATCTGACAGACTCCCAGGATAACGTAATGAGCGGAATTTCCAATGTTTATCTCGGAAACAGGGGGGACCTGTCGATATATCTGGTCTACAGGTACAGGATGACACTGATCATCGGAGTTTTCCTGATATTTTTCGGGCTGGTGCTCCTTGTGCTCTCGGTGTTTTTGCAGTTTTCCCAGAGCGATAACATAAGCATAATCTTCTGTGCAGTCATATCTATAATCCTGGGCTTCTATGGACTGTGTTTCCATGACCTGACTTCGATATTTACAAGCAATAAAGAGTTTGTGACGGTTTTGGAATATGTGTCGCTTTATTCATTGCCTGCGGGGATAATCGGTCTTCTTTCCACGACGCAGAGGGGAAAGCTGAAGCTGATCTCCGTAAGTATGTTTGTGGTGGATATTATATTTGTGCTCATTTCGATAATCCTTAATTATATGAATATCCTCCATATTAATTTTATGATGAAATGGTTATATCTGATCTGCGGCATCGAAGGGATATATGTTATTGTTTCCGCCATCATTACGATAGTAAAGCATCGCAGGAATAAGGCTCATGATCCCGCAATCTGGCTCGGAGAAGACTGCCTGTTGATCGGTATGGGGATTTTTACCGTTTTCGGGCTTATGGATATTATCCGCTATGAGATGGTAAAAAGAAGTACCGAGAACGGAATGGCGGTGGATATAAGGTTTGCGACCATAGGCGCCCTGATCTTTGTGGCTTCCATGATGTTAAACTACTTTTTTCATACCATAGGCCATTATAATGCCGACCATATCAGGAAGAGGCTGATGGGGCTGGCATATAACGATCCGCTGACGGGCCTGTCCAACCGCGCCCGCTGCGATGAGGAATTTAAGAACCTGGAAATGTCGGATTCGAATTTTTATATGATTAGCATCGATCTGGACGGGCTTAAGGAAGTAAATGATACCCAAGGACATCAGGCAGGGGATATAATGATCTCGGGCTTTGCGGCAGAGATAGAGGAAGAATTCAGCGAGTCATCAAAGCTTATCAGCCGGATGGGAGGAGATGAGTTCCTCGTTATCATGGGGGATACACAGTGGAATACCATAGACAGGAAGCTTAAGGATTTTGAGACCAATCTCAAGGGCAGGTATTCATTTTCCTATGGCTTTGCATCCAGATCAGAGGTCAACGGCATCTCCGCCAGGGAGATATTCCTTATGGCGGACAGCCGTATGTACAGAATGAAGGAAGAACATC
>CAMNBW010000062.1 GCA_946533525.1 uncultured Lachnospiraceae bacterium | reverse complement strand
TAAATATCTCGAAGATCTCTTCGTAGGTGGAATTAATGTTTATCTCCGTCACATCGATACGGGGTATCATAATATCCTTTGCGGTACTGTCTCCGAAATCAAAGACATTGTTTATGATCTTCCTTTCGCTGCTTTCAATGACCCCGTCCTCATGGCTTACATCCACTATGGTCCTGAGTTCCTTTTCAGTCATGGGGTTGTCTGTCCTGGAGATGTCTATTCTTAAAATAAACAAAATAACCTTGGATATGACATTTATTATCCATATGACCGGGGTAAAAAAGCCCATAAGAAACCATATTAACGGCGCTATGGCAAGGGAGATATTCTCGGAATACGTGGTAGCAATGCTTTTGGGCGTGATCTCACCGAAGATAAGGACAACTACTGTGATGACTCCCGTCATTATTCCGACCGCGAGATTTATCTTTAGAGCAAGGGTTGTGGCCAGGGCTGAGGCCGCGATATTTACGATATTATTGCACACCAGGATACATGAAAGCATCTTGCCCCACTTTTCATGTACCTTTATAAGAGTTCCGGCCCTCTTATTTCCGTTTTCATAGAGGGAACGGATCCGCATCTTGTTTACTGTGGTAAGGGCTGTTTCCGCTCCCGAGAAGAAAGCCGAGAGCAGGATAAGGATTACAAGGATTACCCAGGTCAGCATCAACTGTCCACTCCGCTCAGGGAATTAAAGGCATTGCCAAAGACCAGGGTGTCTGAGTTGTCCACGATATATGTGTGCCTCGACATCGAATCGGACTCGGGTTCCCCGTATTCATAGGACATAAGCTTCAAAAGCTGGAAATATTCGGAGTTTAAGCTGCCTCTCATAACAAAGAGATAATACATGCCGTCATTCCTTCCTTTAAACAGGGTACTGGTGACCTCGTAGCCCAGATCATATCTGGAGCAATAGCCGATACAGTCCTCCATATTCCTGAAGCGTATGACAAAGCTGTCCGTGCCGTTGCCGGAATGCTTGGAGACTCCGGAAAGCTCCTCGTTGTCCACCTCTTCCCTGAGCTCCCGTATCTGGCTCATAGCCTCTGGCGAATAATTCCCCTCCGCCATAAGCTGCTCCTCAAGCATATCCAGGATCTCCCTTCGAAGCTCCGCTGAAATATGACTCGGATCCTCCTCTGCCTCCAAAGCCTTGGTTATCCGGGATTTAATCCGGTCTATGCGGCTCTGGGCCCCGGGAATCTTTTCGAGACCCTCTCCTATCTCTGAAGAATGGAATACGATAGCAATGCTGTTATCCTTTAACACGCTGATCTGGGCGGAAGCGATGTGGATCCCCTCGCTTTTGTCTATGCCGAGCCTTGCAGCCGCCATATCCATTATATCCTTAAAGAAGGGCTTTATACGGTCGGTCTTTTCCAAAATATCGTCCAGATCTATACCGTAGCTGATAAGCTCCTCCTCGCTGAGTACGCATTTTATTTCTCTGTCGCTGATTCTGGTAAATTTCACTTAAAAATCTCCGTAAATAATAAGCTGTACGTCCACTAAACTTAAAAATATTTTAAAGTAATCAGGATTTTACGTCAATATCCCAGCGCTTTTCTGATTTCCTTTATAACAGCCGGGTAATTTTCCGCCTCATGGGGATAGCTGCAATCCGTGCAGACCCTTATCCTCATCCCGTTTTTCTCCATACAGGACGGGGTTCCGGGGCAGCTTTCCAGAAAATAAAACGGGCAATAGCAAAACAGGCAATTTATATGCTCGATGTCACGATGGCAGGGATAATATTCGCAGTCCCTGTTTTCAAAAAAGCGAAAGCTATTTGTCATGATATTTCCGGGCCGCCTTCAGGAAATTACAGACATAATCCGGGCAGGAATAATAGTATAAATGGGGGAAGCCCATCCACTTATTGCTGTCGGCATGGATGCATAGCCACTTCTTGTTCCCGAAGGGCTTAACCGCGATGCAGTCGTCCCCGTTGTCCTCGGAATCGAAGTAGTGGAACTCGTGCCCTCTGATCTCTTGGTTTCCAAGGAAAGTGCCTTCGGTATTCTCCTTTATGGTTATATAGCCGAAGCGGGGCGAACGGCCCTGGTAGCTGGTCTTCGTCTTGACTATATCGACCATCGGATAGATATTCCCGCTCTTTTCCTCTATGCTCTCCGTAAGATACATATAGCCGCCGCACTCGGCAATGACCGGCATCCCGTTCTCGATCTTTATCTGAATATCCTGCGTGAGGGCGGAATTGGTCGAAAGCTCAAAGGCGAAGAGCTCAGGATAACCCCCGGGGAAGATAAGGGCGTCCACGTCCTCGGGAAGAGTATCATCCTTTATCGGAGAGAAGGGAACCACCTGCGCTCCCATCCTCTTAAGAAGCTCCAGATTATCGTCATAGTTAAAGCAGAAGGCATCGTCCAGGGCCACTCCGACCTTAAGCCCCTCAAACTCCTGGGTCTGGTATTCCTTTAGCAGCTCGCCGAGCTTTCCCGCTTCTTCGTAGTCCGTACCTGTCTCCAGCTCTTCCAGGGCGGATATGTTGATACATTTTTCCGCCATAGCCGAGCTCTTTTCCGTAAGCTCGTTAAAATCCGTGATCTCTCCCGGGGTTATAAGCCCGAGATGCCTGCTTCTGATCTCAAAGCCCTTGGTCTCGGGGAAGTAGCCGTAGACGTTGATCTTAAGCTCCTCCTCGACAAGCTTCTTTAAGATCTCATACTGGGATTCTCCGACACGGTTCAGGATTATGCCCTTTATGAGCCTGTCGGTATCATAGTCAAGAAAGCCCCTTACTATAGGCAGGATGGATCTCGAGAGCCCCTTAGCGTCAACTATCAGCACCACCGACATACCCAGCGTTCTGGCAAGGTCATAGGTAGAGCCCTGCTCCTCCGAGCCGCCCATGCCGTCAAAGAGCCCCATGACCCCTTCTCCCACGGTGAACTCTCCCTTTGAGGCTCCGTCGGCAAAAAGAGCCCGGGTTATGTCCCTCGATGTAAAGAAGGTGTCCAGATTTTTAGACGGAATCCCCAGTACCCTTTGATGGAACATCGGGTCGATGAAATCGGGTCCGCACTTAAAGGCCGTAACTGTCTTTCCGCGCTTTTTTAATGCCTTCAGGATGGCACAAGTCAAAAGTGTCTTTCCGCTGTTGCTTTTGGGTGCGGCAATTAAAAATCCCGGTATCCTGCTCATTTAAAAATTCCTGCCTTTCATTTATTTCATATGTCTTATGATCTTATAAGTCAAAGGAAACTATATGTATCATATTTTCCGCTCTCATAAGGTGTATCCGTCCCCTGGACTCCGAGCGGTTTATCTGAACGCTTATTATCTCCTCATTCTCATGGGTAAGCCGGGAGAGGAGCTCTGTTACAGCGGTCATCGTCTCCAGCGTCACGACGTTTATAACGAACCTGACCCTGCCCTGCTTTTTCGTCATTATTGCCCTTACTATGTCCTCGATCCTTCCCCCTGATCCCCCTATAAATACATGGGTGGGAGCCTCGAGATCGGTAAAGGCCTCCGGCGCCGATTCATTTATTATCACAACATTCTCAAGGCCTGCCTTGGAAACATTCGCTGCGGTAAGTTCAGCCGCCTCCTCGTCTCTTTCTATGGCATAGACGCGCATATCGTTTGACAGCCTTGCGCTCTCTACGCTGATCGACCCCGTTCCGCTGCCTATGTCGTAGAGCACCGCATCCTTGGGGAGATTGAGCTTGCATATTGAAAGCTGCCTTACCTCCTCCTTCGTCATCGGGGCATTTCCCCTTCTGAAGAAGGAATCGCCAAGGGAAGGGGTTATGGGGAGCAGCTCCCCGTCATTAATGATAAAGGCGCAGCATATTCCGGTTTCGGGCATGCTCTCGTACTCCGAAGCCCTTATGCTGAGCACCCTCTCATCCTCGGAGGATAAGTCGTAGCCCGCGTGAATTATTATATCATTTAAGCCCGAAAAACTGATCCTTTGCGCCAGGAGCTTAAGTTCCGCCGCATCGGACACCAGGAGGAAGATCTTCCTGTTCATCATGACCTCCGACAGCACGTTTGCCCGCCTTCCATGATGGCTGATTATTACCGCGTTGTCGTAGCTTATTCCGGTTCTTGCCGAAAAATATGAGATCGAAGAGACTCCGGGGTAGAGCTTAAGCTCCACTTCTATCCCGCTGTTGTCGGAAAAGGCCTTTATGGCCGCCGACATCTTTTTTGCCCCGCTGAAAAACCCGGTATCGCCGCTGTAGAGTATCGCCGCCTTCATGGTCTCGTAGGGGCTGTCCGGTATGAGCTTGCGAAGCCTTGACAAAACCTCCTCCGGCTCAAATACGGTATACTTTACCGCCTCTTCGGGCAGCAGCTCCAAAAGTCTCGGAGACCCGAAATATACGTCCCGGGAATTCAGAGTCTCCAAAGCTTCCCGGCTCATGAGCTTCTCATCGCCCATTCCCATACCTATAAGGCTTATCTCCACATGAGAGTTTTCCGCAGCCTTATTGTATTCCTTACATATATATCTTACGCACTCACCGACATTGTTGAGCTCGACCCTCCTTAAGTCACCTTCGATGCTCTCGTTTTTTTGAGGCGGCCTTATCACAAACACATCCGTCCCCGTATCCCTGGCGGACAGGAGCTTTTCCCTGTAACCCCCGGCGTCGCCGCTCGCCTTGGTGACTATGAGCTTTATATTATATTCCTCTATCATCGCCTCATTCATCCGCTTTGAAAAGGGTCCCTGAATGGCTATGACATGAGAAGGCTCGATACCGGCCTGAGCAGCATTTTCAATGCTCTGTGTGGAGGGCAGGATCCTGGCATAAACCCGCTTTACCACTTCCCTCGAAGCAATTTCCTTAAGCTCCTTAACTCCCGTTGTGAGAAGTATATTGCCCTTAACGCTTTCCATGGCCTCAGCACAGCTTTTAAAGGAGTCGAAATATCTTATCCTGTCATATTTTTCGGCCTCGTCAAAGCTTCCGCCTACATTCCTCGTAAGCCTTACAAGCCCGATATCCGTATCCTTAAGAGCCTTTATTATATTATCCGAAACCTCTTTGGCATGGGGATGGGTGGCGTCTACGACTATCCCGTATTTTCCTCCGAGAATGAACTGCCTCATCTCATCTTCATTCATGCGTCCTACATGAATCTGCGGTGAGTTGTCCTGCTGCTTATTGCCCATGGCGTATCTGCCGTACTCGGTGGCGACACAGACCACGCAGGGTATTCCCGCTCCCGTAAGCCTCCAGGCTATATCTCTTCCTTCGGTGGTTCCACCGAATATCAAAACTCCCTTATCCATCCTGTCTTTCTTCCTCTTCCTTTCGGATGCTATAACCTCTGGGGGTCACCAGTCTTCCATCTATAACCTTTGTCAGGGAATTTCCTATAAAAACCGTCATAAACATATTAACCTCACATTCCGACAGTTCTTTTAGGGTACATATCCTCATCTTCTGATCTTCCCTGCCGATATTTTCCACTATTCCGGCCACTCTGCCGCCCTCGATGCTCTCCATAAGCACCTGCACCGCCTCTTTAAGCGCGTCCGGCCGGTGACGGCTGCCGGGATTGTATAAGGCTATGCAGAAATCTCCCTCCGCGGCTGCCCTTAATCTTCTTATTATTTTATCCTTTGGTGTAAGTATATCACTTAAGCTTATTACTGCAAAATCATTTGAAAGGGGCGAGCCCAAAACGGCGGAACCCGAAAGCGCTGCGGTGACTCCGCTTACCACATTGACCTCTACTCCGGGATAGTCCTCTGCCAGTTCCAGAACCAGGGATGCCATTCCGTATACGCCGGCGTCTCCGCTGCAAACCAGTGCAACCGTCTTTCCTTCGGAAGCGCGCTCCAGGCTCATCCGGCAGCGTTCCTCCTCCTGCCTCATGCCCGTAACTATCTGCTCCTTGTTCCTGTATTTTTCAGGAAGCAGATTTATGTAAACCGTATAGCCCGCTATCACGTCGCTCTCTTCCAGGGCAGCTATGGCTTCCCTCGTCATATATCTTTCTTCTCCGGGTCCCATTCCCACAACATACAGCTTCTTTCCGGGCATTCCTGTCTCCTTTCCTTTATAAAAAGCTCCTGACGGTATACTCACTCTCTGCTACCGCCACCGTAACCGAGTCCCAAACTGTCTTCGCCACAATAAGCCGCCCCTTTCCCGACTTTTGGGCGCTTAAGAGGGCCGAGCGCTCGCACACATTGTCCACTCCGGTTATCTCCCTTACAAACTCCGAGCCGGAAAAATCTCCTTCCAGCGCCCTAAGCTCCCCTGCGCTGTAGGTGACAAACTCCGCCCCAAGCTCTGCGGCGGCTCCTGCAAGGCCGGCCTCATCCGCCTTTATATCTATACTTGATATGTCCTGCACCGCCTCAAGCTTAAGTCCCTCCGAAAAGAGCGTCTGTTTTATGGCTTCCAGTATCTCACCTGTGCCCCTGCCTCTTTTGCATCCGACTCCCAGGTGCAGATTTGGAGGGATCAATTGCAGTATACAACTTCTTGTGGCTGTACGATTTGATACCACAACATCTGCTATTTCCCTGTTTTCAACCACCTTCACCTCTTCAGGCATTTCTCCATCGAATATCACGTTTTCAAAAGACATCGAAATCTGCTCTCCTGAGAGGATCTTAGAAGAGATTTCCTTAATTCCATCTTTATTTGCAGGTATGAGGTCATTTTTCGTCGCAAATACATCCACGGCGAAGCGGGAATTTATATCCGTGGCCGTCGTCATGACACAGACGGCTCCGAGACCCTCCGCCACCCTCTTTGCGATATAGAGTCCCCCTCCATAATGAGAGGAAAGGACGGGTATCGCAAATTTCCCGGCCTCATCCACGCAGACAACCGGAATATCTTTAAGCTTACTCTTAATAAAGGGCGCAATCGCACGAACCGCTATCCCCAGAGCACCTACGAAGATCACGGGGATGTGCTCCTCAAAATGCCTGCCGGTCCAATCTCCAAGGCTTTCAGTAACATTTGTTATCCGGTTCGAAGTGAAGGTATATTTGCTCTTGTGGTAAAGCCCGGTCTCTTCTCCGAAAACATCTGCTATTTTTAAGGACAGCTCCGCTCCCCGGGAGGTAAAGCTTATCACATCCAGTCTCATTTAAGCCTCTCCTTTGCTCCCGGTCTTTTCCCTGGCTCTTCTGTAGCCCGTCTCAAAATCGGGATCATACAATTTGGAACGGCCGTAGGATGTATGGGCCACCGCATCCCCAACCAGGACCACGGCCTGCCTTTTTATCCCGCACCTTTCCGCTTCCTCAGACAGACTTCCCACCGTGCAAAGGACACTTCTTTCATCCTCCCAGGAAGCCCTGCATACTATGGCCGCCGGTGTATTGGCGCTGTAGCCCCCCTTGATAAGCCTTTCGGAGAGCTCCTTTAACATACCGGTGCTTAAATAAACCGCCATGGAAGCCCCGTGGGATGCAAAGCTTTCTATGCTCTCCCTCTCCGGAACCGGGGTCCTCCCCTCCATCCGGGTGATTATGAGGCTCTGGGAGACTTCCGGCAGCGTATATTCCATATTGAGTGAAGCAGCAGCCGCAAAACAGGCCGTGACCCCCGGACAGCTCTCATACTCGATACCCATTTCCTCGAGGGCATCCATCTGCTCCCGAACGGCCCCGTAAAGAGAGGGCTCTCCGGTATGGAGACGTACCGTAAGCTTATTTTCCCTCTCGCTCTCACTTATGATCTTAAGCACCTCTTCGAGGGTCAGATAGGCGCTGTCGTACCTTTGGCTCTTTTCCCCGGCATATCGGTCCAGGAGCTCAGGATTTACCAGTGAACCGGCGTAGATTATAGTATCCGCTTTTTTCAAAAGCTCTGCTCCCCTCACTGTTATAAGATCCACTGCCCCGCTTCCGGCTCCCACAAAATATACCATCAGTCTCCTCC
>CAMNBW010000061.1 GCA_946533525.1 uncultured Lachnospiraceae bacterium | reverse complement strand
AGGAAATCCCTTCCGGTCCCTTTAATCAAAACGCCCCCGCTGCCGCACTTCGGACAGTCAAAGCTTCCTCTATGCTCAAACTCCTCTCCGCACCGGGTACATCTGAGTCTCGCATAGGTTTTGATAAACTCAAGCTGCGCCCCTTCCGAGCTCCTTCCCTGGGACAGAAGTTCAAAATATGACCTTACACATTCCTCTTCTATTGAGGAGAGCTCTCCGATAACAAATCTCACCCTGGTTATGCGGCTCAGATTATTCTCCATGCTCTCCTCATCGAGGGTTTTTATTACCTCGGTGACAGCAGGCAGCTCGTGCATATCAGCCCTTGTCCTCGTAGGCCTTTATCAGGGCTTCGTTGTCAAAATAATCGATCTTCATTGCCGCCTTTACCTCGCTTAAGGTCTGAGCCGCCTTCTCCCTTGCCGCCTCGGTTCCCTTCTTCAAAACCTCATATACATAGGGGATGTCCTTCTCAAACTCCTCCCTGCGCTTCCTTATGGGATTTAAGGTCTCATACATGACGTTCAGCAGGAACTTCTTGACCTTTACGTCTCCGAGCCCGCCCTTCTTATAGTGCTCTTCCATCTCCTGAAGATTTGCGTGGTCGGGGTCATATTCATCGAAGTGCTCCTGCTTTGAAAAGGCCTCAAGATAGGTAAATACCGGATTTCCTTCCACATTGCCCGGGTCGCTTACCATCAGATGATTGGGATCGGTAAACATATTCATTACCTTTTTCTTTATCTCATCCTCGCTGTCGGCAAGGTAGATGCAGTTTCCGAGGGACTTGCTCATCTTGTTCTTCCCATCGGTTCCCGGAAGCCTTAAGCAGACCTCCACCTTCGGAAGAAGTATCTCGGGTTCAACGAGCACCTCCCCGTATACGGAATTGAACTTCCTGACGATCTCCCTTGTCTGCTCTATCATCGGCTCCTGGTCCTCTCCCACCGGCACCGTAGTCGCCTTAAAGGCTGTAATATCCGCCGCCTGGCTTATGGGGTAGCACATAAAGCCTACAGGTATGCTGGACTCAAAGTTCCTTAGCTGTATCTCGCTCTTAACCGTGGGGTTTCTCTGCAGCCTCGCCACCGTAACCAAATTCATGTAGTAGAATGTAAGCTCGGTAAGCTCTGAGAGCTGGGACTGTATCAGTATATTGGATTTCTCAGGGTCTATTCCCGCTGCCAGATAATCCAGAGCC
Source organism: uncultured Lachnospiraceae bacterium (assembly GCA_946533525.1). Lineage (GTDB taxonomy): Bacteria > Bacillota > Clostridia > Lachnospirales > Lachnospiraceae > NK4A144. The sequence continues at coordinate 6,781 of CAMNBW010000061.1, read as the reverse complement.
ACCTCCAGTATATTTCCCCTTATCTTTTCCGGATTGTCCGCATTGTCGGTAAGGGCCTGTGCATCGGCTATCATTATAAATATCTTTTCGAATTCTCCGGAATTTTGCAGCTGTACCCTGTTTCTTAAGGACCCGACATAGTGTCCCACATGAAGTCTGCCCGTGGGGCGGTCCCCCGTCAGTATTATCTTAGTAGCTGCCATCTTTGAGCAACCTCCTTTTTATATAATTAAACGTTTTCTTTTCCCCGTAAACCGAAAGCATCTTAAGCAGAGCGTAAAGCAGCGCCTTAGTCTCGGGATCCATAGGTATCCTGTCCATGGAGCGCACGAAATATCTCAAAGGATAATCGTCCTCGTACTTTTCCCCGTTATAGATCTTCGAAGCCGCGATCCTGTCGATGAACATTTCCACCACATATTTTAACGGCATCTTAACCGGCTTCGTCACCTTCCCGCCCTTCATCTGGGAAGAATAGTCTATCCAGTATTCATAGTGATGCTTGTTTCTCCCCTTATGGTGAAGCCAGGCCGAGCTGTAGCCCCGCTCCTCCCTCTCCGCATTGTTGGGGCTCCTGTTGCCCTGATAATACTTGGCCCCCACAATAAATTCCTCAGGAGAGAACTTGCTTAAGTCATGGACTATTCCCTGAAAGTAGAGTCCCACCGCAAAGCAGCCCTTCATTACAAGCTTCTTATGCTCGAGGACAGTTTTGAAATGTTCTGTAAATGAATACATCTAATATATACCTCTGTATTTAGCTGTAAAATATATTATCAAAAGATGGACCGGATAGGCCGCATAAAAAAAATACTTCATCGAAGGCCCTCGTTTTCCGTTATAAAGCCCAATGGGTATCAGCGCGAAAACGCCGGCGTTTTGCAGCAGCGTTGAAAATTTGATATTGCATAGCGCCTGAGAGAAGAACTTCATTAAAGGGATCTCCCTGAAGCATTCGTAAAACAATACCATCAATATCCCGATATACCTGTAATCACAGTGAATCTGCTGCGCGAGTATGCAAAACGAGGCGATGACCAGAAGCTTTAAAATAAGCTCCCTTACCCTTACCAGCACCACAAGCATGGCTATGCTCATGAATAGTGTAATAAAGACGTTCTGATGACCCGGGCTCCACACCACCCCTTCAAAGCAAAGGTCGAAGGGCACCTCCGAAACCGCCGCAAATATTCCGAGACGCATGAGGTATTTCATGACGTTGCGGGTATGGTGGTAGCCTTCCACCAGCAAAAAGCAGTATATGGGAAACGCGAGCCTCCCTATTGTCCTCAATATCGTATAGGTCACTCCGTAATCGAAAAAAACATGGCCTATATGATCGATTATCATAGCCGTCAGGGCTATGAGCTTAAGTGTAAAGCCATTCAATTGGAAGCTGCCTCTAACAGTACTATCGAGCGCTCCGCAACATTAAGGTCCGTCTGTGCCTTAATTGTCTTATCGCCGATAAACCCGTACTCGGTATTCATAAGTATCCGCCACTGCTTCCCCTTGGGGGGCTTTGGCAGGGCAAATCTGTGTTTCTGCCAGTGCATGTTGTAGGCTATGTAAAAATCCTTCTCCTTAGCTTTACTGCCCTTCCTCTCAGCATAAGCTCCGTTATACATTATCCCGATATGCCTCATATAATTGTCCAGCCTCGGAGCCCAGGCCTGTTCTCCGTGTATGGAGACATCCGGCGCCCCAAGCGACTTCGGGTCGGAAAGCGTAAGCCTCTCCTCATTGTGAAAGACTCCGTGGTCTCTTCTAAGCTTAATAAGCTTCCTTACAAATTCAAACAGCTCCTTATTCTTTTCAAGCTCATTCCAGTTAAGATAAGTCACCGAATTGTCCTGGCAGTAGGCATTGTTATTGCCCTTCTGCGAATTCCTGAACTCATCTCCGGCCACGAACTCCGGCACACCCTGGGACAGCATTAGATAAGTAAAAGCGTTTCTTAGCTGCTTAAGTCTTAAGGACTCTATGCCCTTGCGCCTTGTTTTGCCCTCTATGCCGCAGTTCCAGGAATAGTTATAGTCGCTCCCGTCTATGTTGCCCTCCCCGTTATCCTCATTGTGCTTGGCGTCGTAGGTCACCATATCGTTTAGCGTAAAGCCGTAATAGCTGTCCATAAAATTGATGCGCTTTAAGGTGACATCATTTTGCAGCTGATGGCGCACAAAGGCGGGGAGCATATCCGCATCTCCCTTTAAAAACTTTCTGTTATCGCACATAAAGGCGTCGTTTAAGACCGCCACGTTTTTAAGGCTCTGCTTTTCGTTCCCCTTTATCTCGGCATCGAATTCATCGAAGATAAGACAGGTATCTTTAAGATATGGATTTACCGAAAGAGCCTTTTTAGGTATCTTTTCTCCGAGTATCCTGAGGCCGTCGGCATGCAGATCCGAAACCCAGTGTACAGCGCATTTTGCGATAAATTCCGTATCATACTTCTTCGGGAAATAAAGCTGTACAACGACGCCTATCCCGTTTGAATGCAGCGCCTTTACCATATTCTTAAAGGACCTCACCCCGTCCCCCTCTGCGGAATAGGCGCTTTTCGGAGCAAAGAGGTAACCGTCGGTAAAGCCCCAGTAATTGATCTTTTTGGATTTCTTCGTCCTGGGCTCGAGCTCCTCGGAGGCCGCGTTCACAACCTCCCTCTGATCCCGCTTTTCGGTATCCATGACCTCGTTAAATTCAAAGGCCGGCATTAGCTCCACGGTATTTATCCCGAGGTTTTTGAGATAGGAAACCTTCTCCGCCACGCCTTCGAAGGTGCCCTTATTCTTTACCCCCGATGAATTGTGCTTCGTAAAGCCCCTGACATGCACAAGATACATGATCATATCGCTGTAGCACCTGTAAAGCGGCCTGTCGTCCCCCCAGTCGTATTCTTCCGGGAAATAGGCTCCGTGGGGCGAAAACCTCCCCCACGACTCCGTCCCTTTAAGTCTTTCTGCAAAGGGATCCATAAACCGCTTTCCCTCGGCATCCTCAAAGCTGTAAATATATTTGTCCGGCTCCAGGTCATCAAGCTGCATATAATAGACCTGTCCTACACGGGCATCTTCCTTAAAGGCGATCTTCTCCCTCTCTCCGGTATCGGTTCTTTCCAACACCAGCTTTAAGGGGGCACGGCGCCTAAGCGTCTCACAGCCTTCTTCACAGACCACCGCTATATTTATTCCCCGGGAAGTCACCGTGGCTCCCAGCGGGAAAGGTCTTCCTTTGCTTATATTCAAAAAAGAACCTCCAAATTATATGACATACGTGCAGCAATCCGGTCATCTTAAGTTTCTGCCCGAATAGTTACACACATCGTTCTATTTTACCACATTTTTAAGAGTGTTTCCAAATTTCTTGTAGTCATCGATAAAGTCGGCGTGTACATCCCTTATATAATTAAAATTACCCTCTTTGGCCGCCTCCTCAAGCTTCTGCGCCCTGTCCCCGAGTTCATAGGCTCCGATCATCCTCGCCCCGCTCTTTAAGGCGTGAATCTTTATCCTGTAGGAGGGCAGATCCCTTTTATCGTAAAATTCATTCAGCTCACGATCAAATTCATCTATGGATTCACAAAAGATCTCGAGGGCTGACATATATATTTCCTCTGACCCGCAGCCCTGGATCGCCTCATCCGCGTTAAGCCCCTCTATCTCGAGTGAAAGCCCCTTATCCTTTAGCTTCTCTTCCTCTCCCTCCTCATCGCTGGCCTTCTCGGGCGAAGAGATCTTATTCCCCGGCAGATATTTCTTTAAGAGCGCCTCCAGCGCCATTCCGCTTATCGGCTTCGCCATATAGTCGTCAAAACCGTTCTTTAAGTACTCCTCCCTGGCTCCCGAAACGGCGTTTGCCGTAAGGATAATGCAGGGCTTTTCCCGGTTGGGATTGTTGACTTTGCGTTTCAGGTTGTAAAGCAGCTCAATCCCGTCCATCTCAGGCATCATATGGTCGAAAAGCAGGATGTCATAGACATTTTTATCCAGGAGCTTAAGGGCCTCTTCCCCGCTCCCCGCCGTATCCACCCGCATGAGGGTCTTTTTCAGCAGTCCCTTTATCACCGTGAGGTTTATCTTTGTATCGTCCACTATCAATATGGCCGCATCGGGCGCCGTAAAGCTCTGTTTATACTTCGAATATTTTTTATAGAGCCTCTTCACAGCATCTGTATAATTGCCGATGGGCTCATTATTTTGTATTTTCTGGGAAATGCTGAAGGAGAAGACCGAGCCTTTCCCGTATTCGCTCTCGACCTCAAGGCGGCTGTCCATGAGCCCTAAAAGCCTTTGGACTATGTTCATCCCAAGCCCCGTCCCCTCTATGGTGCGGTTACGATCCTGGTCGAGGCGTTCGAAGGCGGTAAAAAGCTTCTCAAGATCCTCCTTTCGGATACCTATTCCGGTGTCCTCCACGCTTATTCTTATCTTAGCCTCCCTCTCATCGGCCTCTTCCAGCAGGGCCTCGAAGCTTACCCTCCCTTTTTCGGTATATTTTCTGGCATTGGTAAGGAGATTTAGCATACACTGCTTCAGGCGCGCAATATCTCCGATAAGGTACCTCGGGATCCTCCCGTCCACATTCACGATAAATTCCAGTCCCTTGTCGTGCATGCTCTGGCGGACCATCTCTTCAAGGTCGGAAAAGAGTCCCACAATGTCATATTCCGAAGAGATGAGCTCCATCTTGCCGGATTCTATCTTGGAAAAATCCAGTACGTCGTTGACCAAAGACAGGAGCATATTGCCGGAGCGCTGTATATCCACGGCGTACTGCCTTGTATAATCCTCCGCGGTCTCCCTTATTATCATCTCGTCCATGCCCAGCACGGCATTTATGGGAGTTCGGATCTCATGGGACATATTGGCCAAAAATGCGCTCTTCTGCCGGGTAGCCTCCTCCGCCTGCTCCTTTTCGATCACCAGCTCCTGCACCATGGTCTTTTCGTAATAGATACAGTTTTCCTTGTGATTAAAGCCGTTAAATATGGCCGTCGCCATCTGGGAGCAGCTCTCGTAGCCGCAGCAGGTGCAGTCTATTTTCCTGGATTCCGGCGTCAGTTTGTTCATGCTGACAAATATCTCTTCAAGCTCCGCTTCCGCAGGTGTCTCGTATCTGCATTCCGCCGAATGGTCGGTATAGCCCCTTAAATAGTCCTCGAGCTTAAGGTTTTCAAACTGCCTGTTATAATTTTGAAGCCTCTCAGCCGGGCTGTCGGGTATGGACCAGGCAGTTCCCCCGGTCTTCTTCTTGGACTCCTCCCTTATCTTAAGAAGGGCATATAAGGCATCGTCGGTCCTTGCTTTCACGGGATCGACCGCAGTACCGCAGATACAGCCTTTGTCGCAGTTTAAGGCGTCTATAAACAAAAACGGAGTCTCTTTATTTTTTATGCGGTCAGCATTCTGGTGCAGCCATTCATAGAGGCGGCGCTCACCCTCGATCTGCCGGATAAATATCTGGTCTCCCAAAAACCAGCGCACCGTCTCCGCCAGTCCTCCCGGAGTGGGGTAAAAGGAACCCAGGCCGTATTCTATCTCGCTGTGGGCAGAAGGGCCGCTAATGTGGTGTTCGTCTATATAGTTTATCAGGTGTTCAAAGGTGACATTGTACTGGACGAGGCCCTCATTGTGAGGGTCTTCTATCTCCACCTTCTTTGCGATGCAGGGACTTATAAAGGCGAATTTATCGGTGATCTTTAATTCCTTCCTGCAATAGATGGCGGCGCACATAAGCGGACTCTGCACGGGAAACAGCGAGTCGATGAGCTCCGGTATATATCTTTCTATATATGAGACCACGGCCGGACAGGGCTGCGAGATACCTCCCGTAAAGCCGTATTTTTCCATGTAATTTATATATCCCCAAGAAGTGATGTCAGCTCCGAAGGATACGCTTATTATCCTGTTCACGCCCAGCTTCTTAAGGCCCCCGAGGATACTGTCGTAGCGGTCGGGATAATTTGCCTTAAACGCAGGCGCCAAAAGGAGGGAGATCTGCTCTCCCTTTTCGAGGTCTTTAAAAAAGAGCTCTGTATCGTCCTCGAATTCCCTGGCCCCGTGTACGCATACGTCGATACAGCTTCCGCAGGAAACGCATTTGCTTCCGTCGACTATGATCCGGGCCTTCCCGTCCTCCTCCTTGGAAATACACGCTCCGACCGCACTGCAAACCTTTATGCACTTATTGCAGCCGATACAATTATCATTCGTAAAGACAATGGATTCCTGCTTCATATTTCTTTCCGGGTTTCATATAGTGCTGTCACCCGTAAAAAGCGGATAACAGCTTTGTCTGCTACAGTTCCTTAGGAACTGTTCAAATTATTTTGTGTAAGTTCCTTACTATTATGAATATACCCTACAAAAGACAAAGCCGCAAGCATGGCTTTTTGTTGCAGTTTACGTGTTCAGAATATTTACCAAAATACTTCATTTTTCCGGTCAAATCAATAGCTGCACAGTGTGATTGACAGCCTTTCTGGCTGCAACTGTCTATTCCTTTTCATAGGGCAGGATGAAAACTTTATAAAAAAGCCTAAGAATAAATATTTCTTATGACAATTGATTTCCCTTTGTATACATGGTATATATATTGTGTTGGATTGTTTGGTTTTATTCAAGATTTTAATAGTTTCACAGGAGATTCAACATGAAACAACTTCAGTATTCTTTTAAAGACAGCAATTCTTTTGACAAGGGATTAAAGGATCTCAGAAAATTCTATGACGAGAACTCCTTTTACGGAATGCTCATACATATATATACGGAAATAATCGACA
>CAMNBW010000060.1 GCA_946533525.1 uncultured Lachnospiraceae bacterium | reverse complement strand
CCTCGTATAATCCCGTAATCAGGAACTCGTCTCTGAGCTCCTGTGTGGTATATCTTTTAACATCCCTCTGATTTGCGGAATACCTGATGTCCATTATTTCTTACCTCCAATTAGAAATGGGTTTTATCCCCAGTAATATCAAACTTATAGCTCATAGTTACTCCACTACTTTGCAATAAACTCTTACCTCTGTACCCGGGCTCCTGCTCCGCCCATTACTGCTTCTACTTCCTTCTTGCTTGCCATTGTCGTATCTCCGGGAGTCGTCATAGCCAAAGCCCCGTGGGCTGCTCCGTAATCCACCGCAAGCTGGGCGTCATTCGTCGTCATTAGCCCGTAAATGAGTCCTGACGCAAAGGAGTCTCCGCCGCCTACACGGTCCATTATTTCCAGACCCTTGTAGTCCTTCGCCTTATAAATCTCGCCGTCCGCATAGCATAGAGCGCTCCAGTCGTTTACCGTCGCGGTCTTGACCTCGCGCAGGGTGGTAGCGGCAACCTTGAAGTTCGGATAAGTCTCAACTGCCTTCGCTATCATCTTCTTGTAGCCCTCAAGATTGAGCTTGGAAAGATTTTCCTCGTTTCCTTCTATCTCAAAGCCGAGGCAGGCCGTGAAGTCTTCCTCGTTGCCTATCATGACGTCCACATATTTTGCGATCTCCTTATTTACTTCCCTGGCCTTCTCTATTCCTCCGATGGCGCTCCACATGGAAGGACGGTAGTTCAAGTCATAGGAAACCACTGTGCCGTATTTTTTAGCGGTCTTTATCGCCTCTATTACGGTTTCGCAGGACTGCTCCGAAAGAGCCGCGTAGATTCCGCCGGTGTGGAACCACCTTGCCCCGAGCTCTCCGAATATCTTCTCGAAATCAAAATCCTCGGGCTTTGCCTTGGATATTGCCGTATTGGCCCTGTCGGAGCAGCCTACCGCCCCTCTTATGCCAAAGCCTCTTTCCGTGAAGTTGAGGCCGTTCCTGCAAATCCTTCCTATACCATCGGTCGGCATCCATTTAATCAGGGATGTATCCACTCCTCCCTGAAGGATGAGGTCCTCCATGAGCTTTCCGACCTCATTGTCGGCAAAGGCCGTAAGCACCGCAGTCTTCATTCCAAAGCAGCGCCTTAAGCCGCGGATAACATTGTACTCTCCGCCGCCTTCCCAGACCTGAAAATGGCGGGTTGTGCGTATCCTTCCCTCTCCGGGATCGAGACGCAGCATTACCTCTCCAAGGGATACCGCATCAAAAGCGCAGCTTGATTGTTCTCTCAATTTTAAATTCATAATTTTTCTCCTTTATTAAATAGGGTTTTATTCCCGGTAATATCTGACTTATAGCTCATAGCTACTCCATTACTTATACGTATTTTTCAAGAGTCCTTCTGACGGCATTTGCCCCGTCAGTAAGTTCTGTAAAGTAAGCTTTCACCTTTTCGGCCAGACCCGCGCTGTAGAGGTCAACTCCGAAGATCTTTTCATCGTGCAGAAGACCGTCGAGCTTTTCCAGCTGTCCGGACACATTGCCGGAATTAATATCCATTCCCTCTACATAGGTCTTAACATTATCCAAAAGAGGATCCGGGCTCAGCTCAAAGGGCTTTCCGCTGTCGTCCACCGCCATCAGATACCTTATCCAGCCTGCGAACACCAGAGGTATCATCTTAAGCTCCTCTGTGTCCTTTCCCGCTGCCTTATAATTTTTAATCGTCTCCCCGAAACGTATGGCAAGCTTCTGGGAGGTGTCGGTGGCAATCCTCTGGGGGGTATCCGGCATGAAGGGGTTGGGTATCCTCACATTGAGTACGGTATCTATAAAGTCCTTAGGCTTTATCACTCCGGGATCCGTAACCACAGGCAGGCCCTCTTCGTAGCCGATTCTCTCCACCAGCTTCTTAAGCTCCTTATCCTTCATCTCCTCGGAGATCCTCTCGTAGCCCAAAAGGCAGCCGTAAACCGCCAGAGCCGTATGCAGGGGATTGAGACAGGTGCAAACCTTCATCCTTTCCACCTTATCCACGGTCTCCCGGTCCGTAAAGATAAAGCCCGCCTTTTCAAGCTCAGGCCTCCCGGCAGGAAAGTCGTCTTCTATTACCAGGTACTCACATTCCTCAGCATTTACAAAGGGAGCTACCCAGGTATTCTTTGAAGTTACCACGTTCTCGAGCCCGTCTATGGCGTCCTTTTTAAGCAGCTCCTCCACTCCGGGATCGGGTCTCGGGGTTATCTTGTCTATCATCGACCAGGGGAAGCTTACCTTTCCGGAATTGAAAAGATAGTCTTCAAAGTCTCCTTCCACCAGCTCCCTTCTGCTCCACTCTTCCGCAAACGCTTCGACGGCAGCCTTCAGCTTGTCCCCGTTGTGAGAGCAGTTATCGGTGCTGACCATGGCTATGGGGTATTTCCCCGCAAGATACCTTGAATACAGGAGAGACACAACTTTTCCGATGTAGCTTGAGGGCTTTTCGGGACCCTTTTCAAAGTCGGCCTTTACCGCGCCGGTGAGCTCTCCCTTTCCGTCTATCAGGCTGTAGCCCTTTTCCGTGATCGTAAAGGTGGAAAACTGCAGCGAGGGCTCGGAAAAGATCTTTTTAAGACGCTCAAACTCCTCCTTGTTCTCCGAATCCAAAATACAGGATTCTCCTATGCTGCCGATTACGGTCTTTTCAATATTTCCGTCGGCCTTTAAGGTTACGAGCACGGACAGATTGTCGTGGGGGCGGTACATTTTCTCGATGATCTCGTAGTCAAAGCCTTCAACTACGGTGATCCCGCTCTCCATTACTCCTTCGTTTAAAAGCTTCTGCGCCGCGGCCGCCTGAAAGGCACGAAAGATATTTCCTGCTCCGAAATGTACCCATACGGGCTTTTCCTTCGTTGCGGCTATCATCTTCTCCCTGTCAAACTCCGGGAGGGTATAGCCCTTTTGCTTCCATTCTTCTTTATTTTGTATTCCTTCGTCAGTTAAATTCATAACAGATCTCCCTGCTGGATTTTTGTCTATTATTATTTGTTGCTCTTTTCTATAGCTTCCCAAAGTCCGTTGAGATAGGCCGCTCCGAGGGCTCTGTCATATAAGCCGTAGCCGGGCATAGCCACCTCATCCCATATCATTCTTCCGTGGTCGGGGCGTATGGGTCCGTCAAAACCTATGTCATAAAGAGCCTTCATTATCTCGTACATATCGAAGCTTCCGTCCGAGGAAAGATGGGCTGCCTCCTCAAAATCTGTGGGAGAATTGAACTTCAGGTTTCTTACGTGTGCAAAATGTATCCTTCCCTTAAGAGAGCGTATCATATCGGGAAGGTCGTTCTTTAAATTCGTTCCATAGGACCCCGAGCAGAAGGTAACTCCGTTGTGCGGGTCGTCCACCATCTTCATCATACGCAGTATATTTTCTTTGTTTATGATGATCCTGGGCAGGCCGAATACGCTCCACGCCGGGTCGTCGGGATGTATGGCCATCTTTATGTCATATTCATTGCATACCGGCATGATCCGCTCAAGGAAATATTTGAGATTTTCAAAAAGCTTCTCATCGTCAATATCCTTATACATTTCGAAGAGCTCTTTTACATGGGCCATTCTTTCCGGCTCCCAGCCCGGCATTATTGTTCCGTTCATCTCCCCGGAAATGCTTTCGAACATCTTCTCGGGGTCAATCGCGTCTACCGCCTCCTGGGTATAGGCAAGCACCGTTGACCCGTCGGGCCTCATTCTCGCAAGCTCCGTCCTGGTCCAGTCAAATACCGGCATGAAATTGTAGCATACCATATGTATGTCTTCTTCACCCAGGTTTCTAAGTGTCTCTATGTAGTTGTCGATATACTCTTCCCGCTTGGGATCCCCGGTCTTTATCGCGTCATGGACATTTACGCTCTCTATGCCGGAAATCTTAAGCCCCGATGCCTCCACTTCTTCCTTGAGGGCGTGGATTCGTTCCCTGCTCCACAAGTCCCCGGGCGAAGTATCGTAGAGCGTGGTTATTACGCCTTTTACGCCGGGAATCTGTCTTATCTGCTTTAAGGTAACGGTGTCGTGTCCGGTTCCGTACCATCTAAGTGTCATTTCCATAGCTTTTTTCTTCCTCCGGTTATGAGCTTGAGCTCTCTAAACTGTTTCGCCTGGATCGGGCAAACTCCAGAAAATCTTTACGGGTATTTTTAAGGATCCGGTTTGTCAGGATATATCCGTGATTTGCGTCGGTATATACTATTACGAGAGTGGGTCGGACGGTTATGTTTATAATGCCTCTCCATTCGATACTCTCTTCCCTTCCGTCCGTTCTTACCGTCATCCCTCTGTCGTTGAATATAAGCTCCATTTCCTCGTCGTTTGCCCTGGCCTGGGGAATGGAGGTCAGATAGATAACAAGGGGCTGGATGATAAGAAACAGGGACAAAAATATCAGCATCAGGGTTTTAAATACCGGCCCGGATGATTTCCACTGCGTAACAATGAGGATTATTGAAGCCGCTATACAGGTCAGATTTACTACCGCAAGATACGAAGCGTAAGCGTAGTACATTCTGACCTGCCATATGTCTGACGGCTTTATCTTATATCTGTATTTAAATTCCATTATGCCCGTCTGTTTCAGACCTTTTCCAGATCAAATTCAAAGTAATCCACTGCGTTGTTAAAGGATATGCCTTTGACGATGTCTCCAAGCAGCTTCTCGTCGTCGGGATATTCGCCGTTCTCTACCCAGCCTCCGATAAGGCCGCAGAGTATCCTTCTGAAATAATCGTGCCTCGTGTAGGAGAGGAAGGAACGGGAGTCCGTAAGCATTCCGACAAAATTGCCCAAAGCGGACAGATTAGCCAGAGACTTCATCTGGTTCGTCATTCCTACATAGTGATCATTAAACCACCATGCGCTTCCCTGCTGAAGCTTGTTCCTTACCCCGCCGCCCTGGAAGCAGCCAAGGATCGTGCCTATGGCCTGATCGTCATTGGGGTTAAGGGAATATATTATTGTCTTCGGAACCTCATCCGTAGCGGACAGAGCGTTCAAAAAGTCCGCAAGCTGCGCCGAAGGGGCATAGTTATTGATGCAGTCATACCCTGTGTCGGGACCCAGCTTCTCGTACATGAGAGCGTTGTTGTCCCTCTTACAGCCGTAGTGGAGCTGCATTACCCAGCCGCGCTTGTGATATTCCTTTGCAAGGCAGATCATCATTGCGGTCTTGTACTTAAGGCTCTCTTCCGCGCTGATGCTCTCGCCGTTTAAGCCCTTCTTTAAGATCGCTTCAAGCTCTTTTTCGTCTGCGGGAGCGTACATTACGTACTCAAGCGCATGGTCGCTGACCTTACAGCCGTGGTCGGCAAAGAAATCGAGCCTCTTTACTATAGCCTGATAGAGGCTTCCCATATCGGTAACCTTAACTCCCGATACCTCCGAAAGCTTTTCAATATACGATCTGAACTCGGGCTTTTCGATATTGTTTATCTTGTCCGGCCTCCACGCGGGAAGGACCTGAACCTCAAAGGAATCGTCAGCCTTTATCTTTTCGTGCCATTCGAGGCTGTCGATGGGGTCGTCGGTGGTGCATATAAGCTTTACATTGGATTTCCTGATAATATTCCTTACGGTAAATTCATCCGAATTCAGCTTGGAATTGCACAGATCCCATACCTCCTGAGCCGTGTCGCCGTTAAGGTTCCCCTGGTAGCCGAAGTAGTATCTGAGCTCTAAGTGCGACCAGTGATAAAGCGGATTTCCTATAAGCCGGGGCAGGGTCTCCGCCCACTTCTGGAACTTTTCCCTGTCGGAGGCGTCTCCGGTAATATATTTTTCATCGACGCCGTTGGTGCGCATCTGCCTCCACTTATAGTGATCTCCACCCAGCCATACCTGGGCGATATTTTCATATTTTCTGTCTTCGTATATTTCCTTCGGATTTATATGACAGTGATAGTCCAATACGGGTATCTTCTTCATATCCGCAAACTTCTCATAAAGCTTTTTTGCGGTAGGTGTATCCAGAAGGAAATCATGATCCATAAATGCCTTCATAAAGTTACTCCTTTCTTGAATATAGCCAGATCCCTGAAGCCGTCTTCGCTCTTAACCTTTTTGCCGCCCGCTACGTCAAGAACCTCCCTGTAGAGCTCCTCTCCGAGCTCGTCCAGGCTCTTGCCTTCCAAAAGCCTTCCGGCATCGAAATCTATCCAGTTATTTTTATGCCCGGCAAGAGGACTGTTGGAAGAGATCTTCACTGTGGGAACAGCGCTCGCAAAGGGCGTTCCTCTTCCGGTGGTAAACAGCACTATCTGTGCTCCCGAAAGCACTGTGGCCGTGCTGGCAACGAGATCGTTGCCGGGAGCCGACAGGAGGTTTAAGCCGGGTGTAGTCAGGGGTTCGGCATATTTTAAAACATCCTCCACAGGACCCAGGCCGGACTTTTGCGTACAGCCCAGAGCCTTGTCTTCGAGGGTTGAGATCCCGCCCTTTTTATTTCCCGGCGAAGGATTCTCATATATAGTCTGGTTATGCTGCCTGAAATAATCCTTGAAATCATTGATAAGGCTTACCGTCTTATCGAAGATCCCTTCATTTATGCAGCGCTCCATGAGGATCGTTTCGGCGCCGAACATCTCCGGCACTTCGGTAAGTATCGTGCTGCCCCCTGCAGCAGTCAGCATATCCGAAAACCGTCCGACTACCGGATTTGCCGTAATCCCGGACAGACCGTCCGACCCTCCGCATTTCATCCCTATTATCAGCTTCTCTACGCTTATCTTCTTTCTCTTAAATTTCTCTGCGTTTGCGGCAAGTTCCTTTAATATCTTAATCCCTTCTCCAACTTCATCTTCGCAGTCCTGACACTGAAGGAAGCGAACCCGGCTCTCATCGTAGCCGTCGAGGTACCCTCCCTCCTTTAAAACCCCTATATTGGAGTTTTCGCAGCCAAGACCCAGAACAAGCACGCCTCCGGCATTCGGATGTTTTATAAGCGCTGCCAGAGCCTCTCTTGTATTCTCCTGGTCGTCGCCCATCTGAGAGCAGCCGTAGGGATGGCTGAATGCAACTACATTTTCGATTCTGTCACTCTTTAAGTCCTGTGTTTTCTGCTCTATTGCACGCGCTATGGCGTTTACGCAGCCTACTGTCGGTATTATCCAAAGTTCGTTTCGAACACCGGCTTTGCCGTCCGCACGCTCATAGCCCATGAAATACTTCTCTTCGCTTCCAAGGCTGAAATCCGCCTTTTCAGCGTGATTTGGACGGTACTCATATTTAAGGTTGTCGCTTAAATTTGTCTTAAGGTTATGTACGTGGATATGTGAGCCCTGTGCGGCGGCAGAGAGGACATGGCCTATGGGAAAGCCATATTTTATGACGTTTTCGCCCTCTGCGAGGTCCTTAAGAGCAAACTTGTGACCCATTGTGATATCTTCTTTAAGTGTGACCGTCTTTCCAGCCACCTTAAGCTGTTCCCCTGACTTTAGATCCGTCAGTGCAACAGCTACATTGTCATCGGAATTTATCTTTACAAATCGCTGCATCAGGTACTTTCCTTTTCATTTAAGACTACTTTATACGCTTCTTTCATTCCCTTTTCATCTATGAGAGCATAGTAGCGTTCAACCTCGGGTATCATTTCAGTCAGATCTGCGTCCCAGTACTCCTTTTTCTTTAAGATGTCCGATACCGAAGCTGTTTTCATAAACTTCATTATCTCTTCACCGTCATTTACATTATCCGTACGGTAGAAAGCAATGAGCGCCGCCATGGAGAAAGTAAGTGCTGGCGGATAAGCTCCGAATTTTTCCTTATATTCAAGGATCGTAGGAAGTACGCGAACCTGGAACTTACTAACCGAATTAAGGGCTATGGAAAGAAGCTGGTGCTTGATGAAAGGATTGGAAAATCTCTCCAGCACTGCCTTTCCAAAGTTTATATCCGTTTCGGAATTTCCGAGAGTCGGCACTATCTCGTCAAAGATACATTTATTTAAAAATGCGCTGACTGTCTCGTCCTTTAAGCACTCGCCGACTGTTTTAAGCCCGTAAA
>CAMNBW010000059.1 GCA_946533525.1 uncultured Lachnospiraceae bacterium | reverse complement strand
TTTTACCCCGCGCAGGAGGCCGGGGAGCAGGCATATTATCCTGAACAGCCCCGGCAAGGGGAACAGATATATCGCTCCGGCCTGCAGACCGGCGCTCCAAAGTACGACGGAGCACTGTACGGATATACGGGTTCCCTGAGAGTCCCCGGCGGTATACAGAATATGGTCTCCGAGGAATACGACGGACAGATGGTCCTGAATGTTCCCGAATCTCCGTCGGAGATGGAGAAACAGATCACCGGGCAGATGGATTTCCAGGATATTCTCGAAGGGTGGGAAAAGCGTACCGAAGAGAATAACCGCAGGAGAGTTGAGGGCGCCAAGAGAAAGTCTCTTGAGCAGACCAATGATATAGTTAATCAGCTTAAGGATATAATTCCCGGCATAGTGGTTCATGACGACCCGAATGAAATAGGGACGAAGCCCGAACCTGAAACGCCGGTTCAGCCTGTCGCAGAATTTAAGGAGCAGAGTATTGTTCCGCCGAGGAAACGCCTGAGAGCGGACCTGGACGGGATAGACGACGATTCTTCCTCCTTCGCGCTGAATTCGGAAGGAATGAGGGATGCCTCCGGGAAGGCAGGCAAGGTTATCGCGGGAGATACGCTGAATATGCTTTCGGATGAGGGGTATGGCGAAGAAAACCCCGAAGGCTATGAGGAAGAGTATTATCCCGAGGATGAATATGATGAATACGCCGGAGAAGATGAGTACGAAGCCGGCGCTTATTCAGAGGATTACGACACCGATTACGGCAATGAGGGCGGTTATCCTGAGGAGGACTATCCCGAGCAGGGTGAGTACGCGGAGGATGAGTACTATTCCGAGGAAGGCTACCCTGAAGAAGAATATGCCGAAGAGGAAGGATACGATCCCGAGGCAGAATATGCGGAGGAATATCCTGCTGAAGAGGAATATGCCCCTGAAGAGTACGCTTCCGAAGAATATGCCGATGGCTACGACGCTGCCCAGGAAGAGTACCCTCAGGAAATGGACGAGGACTATGCCGCAGAAAACAACGGCGGATATGAAGAGGAGTATTCGGAGGCCGCTGAAGCGCCTTCTGTGCCGGACCGCACTGATACCGGCAATCTGAGCGAGGAGGAGCAGGAGATATTCAAAGACTTCCTGCTGATGCACGACCTTCCCGGTATCATCAGAGATGCCCTGAGCCGGATAGGTATGGACGGAACCCGGGGCAATGTGATCATAACCGGTAACGAGCACAGCGCGAGGATAAATTTCTGCGGTGCGCTGGCTAAGGATCTGCAGCTTACACACCCGGATTTTATAGGAAAGATAGCCAAGATCTCGGCAGATGTCTTTAACAAGAAGGACATCGCCCGGTCCATAGCGATGCTCGACGGCGGAGCCCTGGTCATAGAGAATGCGGCCGAGCTTACAAACCAGACCCTGCAGGAGATAGTAAGGGTGTTAAATCAGCCTGAGATCAGGATCTTAATGATGCTGGAGGACAACCACTTCTATCAGAAGAGGGTCGGAGAAAATATTCCGGGCTTTTCGGAGGTTTTTGACGTACATATCAATATTCCGGCATATACCAATGATGATCTTGTTTTCCACGGACGTGAATATGCGCGTCAAAAGGAATATGCTATAGATAATATGGGAGTTCTTGCGCTGTACAGGAGGGTGGACCAACTGCAGACAGCGAATCATTTTGTGACCTTAAACGAAGTTGAAGACATAGTAGATGAGGCAATAGAGCATGTTGATAAGAAGTCGGTGGGCCATTTTATGGACGTGCTTCTGGCTAAACGATACGATGACGATGATATGATAATTTTAAGGGAGAAGGATTTCGATGTTAGAAAAAAAGAAAAAAAGTGAAAAAAAGGTAAAGCCCGCAAAAGCCGCAGGTACAGTCAAGGCGGAAAAGAAGGAGGTAAAGGAGACCAGGCAGTCGAGAGAGCAGATCATTTTCTCCGATATGGACATATATCTCTTCGGCAAGGGAAGGCACTATGAGATATATAAGAAGCTTGGAGCCCATCCCTCTGTGGAAAACGGCAAAGAGGGTTATTTCTTTGCAGTTTGGGCGCCCAATGCACAGTCCGTAAGCGTGGTCGGCGACTTTAACGAGTGGGATTCGCAGGTCAATCCTATGCAGGGCCCCAATGATGTAGGTATTTGGACAGCCTTTATTCCCGGACTTAAGGAAGGAAGTATTTACAAATACTATATCATTAAGCCTGACGGGATGTATGTCTACAAGGCCGATCCCTATGCCAACTATGCGGAGGTACGTCCCGGAACCGCTTCGAAGCTCTATGACATAGGCAAGTTTAAGTGGACCGACAAGGCCTGGATGGATAAGAGAAAGACTCTGGACATGAACAGGGAGCCCATGGCTATATATGAGGTGCACCTGGGTTCATGGATGCGCCACCCCAAGCCCGACGATGAGGGCCTGTATACCTACAGGGAATTCGCGGACAGGCTGTTGGAGTACCTTAAGGAGATGAAATATACCCATATCGAGCTTATGGGAATTGCGGAGCACCCGTTCGACGGCTCCTGGGGGTATCAGGTATCGGGCTATTATGCACCTACCTCTAGGTACGGCAATCCCGATGATTTCAGATACCTTGTGAATTTAATGCATAAAAACGGGATAGGAATAATCCTTGACTGGGTTCCTGCCCATTTCCCGAGGGATGAATTTGCCCTTGCCATGTTTGACGGAACTCCGCTTTATGAATATGCGGATCCCAAAAAGGGAGAGCATCCCGACTGGGGAACCAAGATATTTGACTATGGAAAGAATGAAGTAAAGAATTTCCTTATAGGCAACGCCAACTACTGGATGGAAGAATTCCATATCGACGGTTTAAGGGTTGATGCCGTGGCGTCCATGCTCTACCTTGACTACGGAAAGAATGACGGGCAGTGGGTCGCTAATAAATACGGCGGAAATAATAACCTTGAGGCAATAGAATTCTTTAAGCACCTCAACTCTGAGATACTTGGCCGCTTCCCCGGCACCATGATGATAGCGGAGGAATCCACGGCCTGGCCGAAGGTTACGGGTCGTCCCGAGGACGACGGCCTTGGCTTCTCCTTCAAGTGGAACATGGGCTGGATGCATGATTTTTGCGACTACATGAAGCTGGATCCCTATTTCCGTAAGGATAACCACTATAAGATGACCTTTGCGATGAGCTACAACGGGGCAGAGAATTATATACTGGTTCTTTCCCACGATGAGGTGGTTCATCTGAAATGCTCGATGTTAAATAAAATGCCCGGTGAAGAGTGGCAGAAGTTTGCGAATCTGAGAGCAGGCTACGGCTTCATGTTTACCCATTCCGGGAAAAAGCTCCTCTTTATGGGACAGGAATTTGCGCAGAAGAGAGAGTGGAGCGAGGCCAGGGAGCTTGACTGGTTCCTGCTGGAAGAGCCCCTGCATGCGAAGATGAAGGACTATGTTGCAGAGCTTCTGACTATCTACAGGAAATATTCCGCCCTGTGGGAGCTGGATAACCAGTACGAGGGCTTTAAGTGGATAAATGCGGATGATACGCAAAAGAGCCTCTATTCGTTTATCAGGATGAATTCCACGGGCAAGGAAAACCTTGCGGTGGTCGTTAATTTCACACCGGTGGAGAGAAGTGATTACCGAATGGGTGTGCCGAAAAAAGGAAAATACAGCCTTGTATTAAACAGTGACGAAGAGCGTTTCGGAGGAACGGGGATAGTGCTTCCCAAAACGGTGAGCGCAGAGGCTATTCCCTGGGACAATCAGGAATATTCCATAGGCTTTACCCTCCCTCCCTTTGGAGCCGTAATTTATAAATTCTAAATAAATTTTTTCAGAAAATATTTTGTATCCGGCTTATAGAGCCTGTAAATCGCAACATTTTGTTGGTGAAAAATAATTTTACCACTAATACTTGTAATATCGAATATCCCGCGTAAATACGCGGGATATTTTTGATAACAGTTAATATTTTATCGCTCGGTCCGATATATATATTAGGCACGGACGAGATAAGAGCTGTCCGGTAACTATTTAACGAGGAGGAAAGATGAATGGATTATCTTGCAGGGAAGTTGATGGACCGGCTTCCGCGGATCATGGAAGATATTGCAAAACTGGACAGGGGACAGAGCTCGATAATGCATATGATGTTTCCCAACATTCTTTCGGACGATGAAATGGCCGTGATCACGGGCAGTAAGCAGACAGGGAGCCGGGATAATTACAGATGAGAATAGATTTTACTCAAGCGGAAAGAACAGAGGCAGAAGCAGCAAAGTACAATAAAATTACAAATTATACCGCTCCCGAACAAAAAAAGAGCATAAAGGGAGACGGATTTGAATTAGACATTTCCGGCACAGTTATGGATAGCGCAGCTTTCGATTTTTCCGGGAATAAGCTTTCCGGGAAAAAGAGTCAGGGAAAGACCCTGGAAGAAAGCTTGCAGGATGTGGACAATTATGACCCGAAGACCATGCATAACTATATGGCGGTAATGTCTAATTGCATGTCTGAACAGGATTTTGCAGAGCTTCAAAAGGACGGCTACGAAATAGGCCAGATGGACCCCAGGGAAGCTGTGACAAATCTGGACAGGATAAAGGTGACCCTTGCGAAGTCGGGAGTAAACGTGGCGGGCTATACCGACACCGTTGACAGCGAGACCGTACGGCAGATAGCGGGGAGCGCAGGGGAAGCCAACCGCATCAATGCGCAGAATTCACATGTGGCAGAGGGGGATTTTATAAAGGATTCCCTTGAGAATGCCGACCTTCCGGCTACGGAGGCCAATATACAGGCGGCAAATAAGGCTCTTGAAAAGGCCTCTGAAATTAACCCTCTTTCCGACAATACCGTAAGGTACATGATCGACAATGAGCTTGAACCGACTATAGAAAGCGTTTATGAGGCGCAGTTTAAGAGCGGCACGGGGAGTCTCAGGCAGAGCGCCTATTTTGCGGACAATGCCGACGGAAGCTATATACAGAAAAAAGCCGATAATTCGGATATTCTTAAGCTTGGAGAGCAGATAGACGAGGTAATAGAGGCGGCGGGCTACGAGGCTGACGACGCCCTGCGGGAGGATGCGGCCTGGCTTATAGAAAAGGGACTTCCTCTTACTAAGGAAAACCTGCAGCTTTACGAGGATATTCGGAGCATAAGCCTTCCTGTGGACAGGGCAGAGCTTATGCAGGAGATAACCGAGGCTATATCCAGGGGGAAGACGGCCGACGACGCATATCTTATACGCGGCTATAATTCGGTCAAAGCCGAGCGCCAGCTCGAGGAGACCCGCCTTGCAATGACGACCGAGGCCAACAGGAAGCTGAATGAGAGCGATTTTTCCATAGATACGCAGACTTTGGAAGCAGGCGTTGAGGCCTTAAAGTCCAAAGAGAAGCTCTATTACAACGTGATCTTTGGAGGAAATACCGAAAACAGCCTGCCGGTAGACGAGATGGCTTCTCTGTTTGACGAGACGCTGCAAAAGGTCGATGAGATACGTACGATGCCTGCCGCAGTCATGGGAAGCTTTGCATCCGCTGAGGCATTCACGATAAACGATGTATACGAGGCGGGCACGCCGCTTATGAACCGCGCGGAATTTGCGATGAACGCATACGAGGCGGTAGGGACCCAGGTGCGCTCTGATCTCGGGGATTCCATAACCAAGGCTTTTTCCAATGTGGATGATATTCTTAAAAGCCTTGGAATAGACAGAACCTATGACAATCAAAGGGCTGTCAGGATCCTGGGCTACAACAGTATGGAGCTTACGGAGGAAAATATCGACAGGGTCAAGGCCGCCGACATCGAGGTCAGAAACCTTATTGACAAGATGAACCCCTCCAATACAGCCCTGCTTATAAAAAATAATATAAATCCGCTGGATACCGACGTTCGCACCCTTAGCGGCAGGATAGATGAACTGAATAATGCAGAGGGATCAAATTTATCTCTTAAGAAAACCGACAAATTTGCCGAATATTTAATCAGGATGGAAAAGTCGGGAGACTTTACCGAAGAGGAGAGAGCATCCTACATCGGAATTTACAGGCTCTTTGATAAGATAGAGAAATCCGACGGGGCCGTTATAGGAAGCCTTGTAGCCGCGGGAAAGGAACTGTCGCTTAAGAACCTCCTGTCAGAGGTAAGGAGCAGGAAAAAGGGTTCGATCGATATAAATGTGGACGACGATTTTGGCGGAGTGGAGTCCCTGGAAGGGAATATCCGCATAGATGCCCAGATAGATACAGCCTTTAAAAAGGTTTATCTGGAGGGAGAGGCCGCTGAGATCTACGACAGACTCGAGGATCCAAGGGTTCTTAAGGAGGCGGGAGTAAACGAAGCTACGACCCTCGACGAGCTGGCGGATATTTTAAGAGAAGGCTCCGGCAGGTCGGGAGATGTAAGCGCGGAGCGCTTTAGCGAAGTCTCAGAAGAGATCAGGCAGGCGGTGCAGGCTGAAACAGCGGTATACGAGGCGCTTGAAAATTATTCGCAGCCTGTTACCATGGATAACGTAAATGCCCTTGCGAGTATCTTTGAGAATAGAAATGCACTGTTTAAGGATTTAAAAAAGCTGGACGAAGACCGGGAGGGATCGGATCTTGGCAGCGAGGCAGACAGTGTGATCGAAGGCATGAACAGTAAGGAAGAGACCGCTGAAGCCTACAAGGCCCTCACAGCAAGGGCTGAGGATATTCTCGACGAGGCCATGGACAGGGTCAGCGGAAGAATAGATATACAGGCGATCAAGTCCGTAAATAAACGGCTTACACTTATAAAAGGCCTTTCAAACGAGGAAAATTACTATATACCTCTGGAAATAGACGGCGAGCTGACATCGGTTAACCTAAAAGTCATAAGGGGCACGGGAAGAACGAGTGCGAACGTGACGATGGAGACCGAAAATCTTGGCAGGTTTGAAGCCTCGTTTTCCCTCAGGGATGATATGGTGGAGGGGATTTTAAGCGCATCCTCCATGGCGGGAACAGAGCTTATGAAAAACGTGGCAGAAAGGCTTCAGGGAGCCTTGCAGTCAGAGGGAATAGACAGTTACAGCTTTAATGCAGTTAGGGTCAGAGACCTTAATATAAACAAAATTGCAGGGAATGCGGGTAATGAAAGCACGGATGCTGAAGATACCACCAAATTATACAGGGCGGCAAAGGCGTTTATAAAAACGATACGCGCGCTTGCAGCGGCTCATAAATAGCGGAGGATGATTTATGAAGATCAACAGCAATATCACGGCATACCTGACAAACAATGCCCTTCATACCAACGAGAATTCATTTACGATGTCGACACAGAGATTATCCAGCGGATTTAGGATAAATACCGCAGGAGATGATCCCACCGGCTACGCGATCTCAAGCAGGATGCGGGCCATGCTGGATGCTCTGGATAAGTGCGATGTAAACGCCACTAATGGTGTTTCGATGCTGGAGACGGCAGAGGGCACTATGGCGGAGATTGGAGACATGGTTCAGAGGCTCAACGAGCTTGCGATTAAGGCGGCCAACGGCACTCTTGCTGAGAGCGACAGGGCTGATATACAGAAGGAAGTTACCCAGCTTACCAATGAGATAGACCGAATGATGCAAAGCTCCGAGCTCAACGAGCAGAAGCTTATCAACGGAAGGTTTGAAAATACGGGATACTGCACGGCTGAGGATGATGCGCTCAAGGCAGTGGCGGCCTTTATAACAGTAGAGGAATACTCCGACCAGACCAATGCGGGAACTTATAATATAAAGCTCAGCCAGACCGAAATAGAGCCGATGGATGCCGTGACAGTACAGGACCTGGAAGGCAATTCGAAGAGCATAATTCCGGGCTACAGATACACTATAACCGTGGATGGTTTTCCCGAGGGCGGCAAGCCGGTTGAGCTGGCAATGGAGTTTCCCCAGTATGTGGATCCGGAGAAAGCCGCCGAGGTTACCTATGACAGCGATGGCTATGTGACGGACCCTGACGATCCGACAAAAAAGTACAAGAATGTTGTTACCGGTCAGGTTCAGGGGCGCTATGAGGCCATCAATGGAAAAGGAAGCATACAGATAGCAAGCGACGGTTCGCAGTTCATTACGGTCAAGG
>CAMNBW010000058.1 GCA_946533525.1 uncultured Lachnospiraceae bacterium | reverse complement strand
ATGGCAAAAAAGTATTTGGCGATCGACTTTGGTGCATCCAGCGGACGCCACATCATCGGTTCTCTGGAAAACGGAAAGATGGTGTTAAAGGAGATGCATCGTTTTGACAACGGTCCTAAGAAGGTAAACGGGCATCTTTGCTGGGATCTGGACTATCTTTTCGGAGAGATAATGACAGGTCTTAAGAAATGTAAGGAAGCCGGGGAGATTCCCGATTATATGGGTATCGACACCTGGGGCGTGGACTATGTCCTTCTGGACAAGGACGGCAATATCCTCGGAAACACCTATGCATACAGGGATTCGAGGACAAAGGGCATGGACGATGAGGTCTATAAGATAATTCCCGAAAAGGAGCTCTATGCGAGAACCGGAATTCAGAAGGCCAGCTTCAATACCATCTACCAGCTCATGGCGGTAAAGAAGCAGGAGCCGGAGAATATGGAGAAGGCCGTATATTATCAGAACCTTCCCGATTTCTTTGAGTATAAGCTCACCGGGGTTGCGATGAACGAATACACCGAGGCGACCACCACCCAGCTTGTAAGCCCCACGACCTTTGACTGGGACTACGAGCTCATAGAGATGCTGGGCTTTAAGAAGGAGCTCTTCCAGAAGCTGCAGAAACCCGGCACGGTACGAGGGCATTTCTCCAGGGAGATTCAGGAGGAGCTGGGCTTTGACTGTGAGGTCATCCTTGCACCCTCCCATGATACGGCTTCCGCAGTTTTGAGCGTACCCATCAGAGAGGATCTGGACAACCTTTATATCAGCTCAGGAACCTGGTCCCTCATGGGAATTGAGAATAAAGAGGCTATCTGCACTCCCAAGAGTCAGGAGTATAACTTTACAAATGAGGGCGGATATGACTACCGCTTCAGGTATCTTAGGAATATAATGGGTCTGTGGATGATACAGCAGGTGCGCCACGAGACAAACGACGCCTATAACTGGGATCAGCTCGCAAAGGAGGCCTATAAAGAGATAGACTTCCCCTCGAGGGTAGATGTGGACGACGAGTGCTTCCTGGCTCCTGACAATATGACCGAGGAGATAAAGGACTATTGCAGGCGCACAAACCAGCAGGTTCCCGAGGGCATCGGACAGGTTGCCTCTGTGGTATATCAGTCTCTTGTGGACGACTACGTAAAGACCACGGAGCAGCTCGAGGAGATGGCGGGACGTAAGTTCAACTCCATCCATATCGTGGGCGGCGGTTCCATGAACCCCTTCATCAATTCGCTGGTGGCAAAGAAGTCCGGCAGGACAGTTGTGGCAGGCCCCGGAGAGGCTACCGCCATCGGAAATATCGCCTGTCAGATGATACAGGCCGGAGAATTTAAGGATCTGGCTGACGCAAGGAATCATATATATGACAGCTTCGGAGTACAGGAGTACAAGCCCGAAGGAGATATAATCGCAGCAGGAAAGTTGTGAGATAAGGAGGCCGAGCGGCAATAAAAGATTACAAACAAAGGCGAGCCGCTCTCGCTGATTTCGATAAAATCGAAATCAGTCACTACACATTCATAAGGAGGATGAATAATGGCAAATGATTTTGAAGAGATCGTAGGATCGATCAAGGATTACATCCAGAAGGGTGTAAACTCGGCAAGTATCGACATCAACTATGAGGTCGCAAAGGAGCTCTATCAGACCAGGCTTGGTGTGGATACCGACAAGGCCTTAAAGCAGCTCAAGGACTTCAGCATCTCAATGCACTGCTGGCAGGGAGACGACGTTGTGGGCTTCGACCAGGACGGCCCCCTTTCCGGAGGTATCCAGACAACCGGAAATTATCCCGGCAGAGCCAGAAATCCCGAGGAGCTGATGGCCGACATCGAGAAGGTATTCTCCCTCGTGCCCGGAAAGCACAGGCTCAATCTCCATGCCTGCTATGCTATTTTTGAGGAGGGCGAAGAGAGAGTTGACCGCGACAAGATCGAGCCCAAGCACTTCAAGAAATGGGTGGAGTTCGGTAAGAGGATAGGACTTAAGGGAATCGACTTTAACCCTACCATCTTCTCACATAAGATGATGGTGGACGGGCTTTCGCTCTCCAGTCCCAAGAAGGAGGTCCGTGATTTCTGGATCAACCACTGCAAGCAGTGTATAAAGATATCCGAGTATCTTGCAAATGAGTTTAATTCTCACTGCGAAATGAATATATGGATCCCCGACGGTTATAAGGATGTTCCCGCCGACAGGCTGGGACCCCGTCAGAGATATGCGGAGAGTCTGGATGAGATCCTCTCCATGGACTATGACAAGAGCAAGGTTCTTATCACTCTTGAGTCCAAGGTATTCGGCATCGGTCTCGAGAGCTATACTGCAGGCAGCGCCGAATTTACTGCGGGCTACGCTTATAAGCACAATATCCTGCCTCTTATGGACAACGGACACTATCATCCTACAGAGGTTGTTTCGGATAAGATTCCTTCAATGCTTCTTTTCAACGACAAGCTGGCTCTGCATGTGACCCGTGGAGTACGCTGGGATTCGGATCACGTTGTTCTTCTGGACGACGAGACAAAGGAGATCGCCAAGGAGATAGTAAGAAACGATGCTATGGACAGGGTAATGGTAGGTCTCGACTACTTCGATGCCTCCATCAACAGGGTTTCCGCCTGGACGGTAGGAATGAGAAACTTCCAGAAGGCTATGCTCTATGCCCTGCTTTCTCCCAACAAGAAGTTAAAGCAGCTTCAGGATGAGTCGAGATTTACCGAGCTCATGGCTCTGCAGGAGGAAGTAAAGACCTTCCCCTTTGGCCTTGTATGGGATAAGTTCTGCCAGGACAATGAAGCTCCGGTAGGAACCGCATGGGTAGATGAAATGCTTGCATATGAGAAGGAAGTTCAGAGCAAGAGATCTTAATAACAAGAAAACAGTGAATAAAATTAAGTAATTACGGGGCTCCGGGACAGATAGGATAAATCTCCCGGGGCTCTGTTATTTTATCGCAGAGCCGCCGATATGAAGTATGTCGGCAAGCCGACCGGCGGCTCGCGGCGAGTAGGATGAGATTGCATCTCCCCTACTCGATTTTGGTATTTTTTGTTATAATATTCACCATGAAAAGAAATATTATAAGAATAATCTGCATAATAATATTTATCGGCTGCTTTGCCTATCTGGGCTTCTATTATTACCAGATGAACCGCAAGGAGAGCGAGACTGAGACCATGATGAGCGTCGCGAATACCAGCGTGTACAATAATGCCGGCAACATCATGACAGTGGAGGTGCCTGCGGGAGAGGGAGATCAGGGAGACGGCAAAGCGGAGGGAGAGAGCGTCGAATCCAAGCGGATACTCACGATCCTGCCTAAGTACCAGGATCTCTATAAGAAAAACAAAAACCTTATAGGATGGCTTAAGATACCCGATACGAAGATAGACTATCCGGTGATGAAGTCCATAAACGGCAACGGGGAGTTTTATCTGAATCACAATTACAAGGGTGAGGAGGACAAGAACGGGACCCTCTTTATGGACGATGCCTGCGACGTCATAAAGCCTACGGAAAACTGGATAATCTACGGACACAATATGAAGTCCGGCAAGATGTTCGGCAGCCTTACTGACTATAAGTCCCAGTCCTTCTATGAAAAGCATCCGGTCATCTACTTTGATACAATCTATGAAACCGGTTCCTATGTGGTCCTGTACGCCTTTAATTCCAGGGTATATGACGAGGCGGAGATAACCTTCAAATACTACCAGTTCATAGATCCGGCCAGCGAGGCGGAATTTAATTCGGCCATGGAGCAGATGGCGGCGGATTCGCTTATAAATACCGGTATGAACGCATCCTACGGAGACCGACTCCTCATACTTTCCACCTGTGACTACGACGAAGAAAACGGACGCTTTGTGGTGGTGGCCGTCCGCCAGGCAGATAAATAGTTTTGATTTACATCCAGACTGCTTAAATTGCGCGGCTCAGGGCTTAAATGTGGCGATTGACAGTGAAAATTTTATTGACGTATAATACAGAACATGACTAAAGAAGAATTTAAAAAATTAAATGATGAAGGAATTATCCTGCTGGACGGGGGCACCGGAAGCATGCTCCAGGACAGAGGCATGAGAGCGGGAGTCTGTCCCGAGCTTTGGATCAGCGAAAATCCCGGGGTCATGAAGGACATTCAGAAGGAATACTTAAAGAGCGGGACAAGGATACTCTATGCCCCTACTTTTTCGGCCAACAGGATAAAGCTTAAGACCTACGGCCTGGACGGGGCGCTGGAGCCTTTAAACTCGGCTCTGGTAAATATATCGAAGGACGCCGTAAACGAATTCAAGGCTGAGAATCCCGGCTGCCCCGAGATCTATGTGGCGGGAGATATGACCATGACGGGCCGCTCCTTAAAGCCCAACGGCAATATGGAGCTAGAGGACCTCATTGACGTCTATAAGGAGCAGCTTCGCCCCATGGTGAGGGCCGGTATAGACCTGGTGGTGATAGAGACGATGATGAGCCTCGCAGAGTCGAGGGCTGCCCTTATTGCC
Source organism: uncultured Lachnospiraceae bacterium (assembly GCA_946533525.1). Classification (GTDB taxonomy): domain Bacteria; phylum Bacillota; class Clostridia; order Lachnospirales; family Lachnospiraceae; genus NK4A144. The sequence continues at coordinate 3,602 of CAMNBW010000058.1, read as the reverse complement.
TGCAAGGAGGAGTGTCCCCAGCTGCCGGTTATCGTGACCATGACCTTTGAGGCCGACGGAAGGACGCTCTACGGCACTGATACCCTGACGGCCCTTCTTACCCTTCAGGCGCTCGGAGCGGATGCCTTCGGACTCAACTGCTCCACAGGTCCCGAAGCCATGATAAAGGAGCTTCAAAAGCTTAAAAAATATGCGCGCATTCCTCTTGTCTGCAAGCCCAATGCGGGCCTGCCATCGCTGGACACAAGCGGAAAGACGGTATATGAGCTCGGAGCTAAGGAGTTCGGAGCTTATTTCCCCAGGCTCATCGAAGCCGGAGCCTCAATAGTCGGAGGGTGCTGCGGCACGACCCCTGCTCATATCGAGGAGGTCAGGAAGGAAACAGAGGGCTTGAATACTCCGGAGAGACCCGGAAGCACGGAATACTGCCTTACCAGCGAGCGGAGGAGCCTTTGCTTTTCGCCCGGCTCTCCCTTTATGGTGATCGGAGAGAGGATAAATCCTACGGGAAAGAAGGACCTGCAGGAGGAGCTTAGAGACGGCGACTTCGACATGGTGACCGATTTTGCCGAGACCCAGGAGGAGCGGGGTGCCGCTGTCCTCGATATAAATATGGGAATGAGCGGTGTGGACGAAGAAGAGCTGATGCTCGGGGCCATAGAGGAGGTCCTGGGAGTCACTGATCTGCCCCTATGCCTGGATACCAGCCATGTGAGCGTTATGGAGCAGGCTTTGAGGCACTATCCCGGCCGCGCCCTTATTAATTCCATTAGTCTCGAGAGTGCAAAATGCCTGCCGCTTTTAAAGCTTGCGAAGAAATACGGTGCGGCCTTTATACTCCTGCCCCTGTCTGATGAGGGGCTTCCGAAGAGCATTGAGGAGAAGCATGAAAATATAAGGAAGCTTGTGGAGCTGGCCCTTAAAGAGGGGCTGGACAAGTCGGATATTATCGTCGACGGCCTGGTTGGGACAGTTGGAGCCAACAAAAGGGCCGCGCTCGAGACAATAGAGACCGTCAGGTACTGCACCGAGGAGCTCGGGCTGGCGACGGTCTGCGGGCTTTCCAATATCTCCTTCGGCCTGCCGGAGAGAAGCTTTATTAATTCAGCATTTTTGACGCTCTTAATCGGAGCCGGTCTTACGATGGCAATAGCCAATCCGGAACAGGAAATGCTTATGAATGCCGCGGCCAGCGCCGAGCTTTTGTGTGCCCGTCCCGATTCGGATACCCGCTATATCGAGGCCATGAAGGAGTACGCTGACAGGCACGAGGGCGAGGAGATAGTAAAAAAAAAATCTGTTGACAAGCCCGCAGTAAGCCCGGACAGTCAGGAAGCATTAGCAGCAATTCCCCCAAAATACATTGAATTATATAACGCTGTCTTAAAGGGCAGTCGTAAGGCAGCTTACGAGCTGGCCCTTGAGGCCGCGAGGTCGGGCGATAAGGCCGAGGACATTCTGGATCAGGCGCTTTTTCCGGCCATAAGCCGCGTGGGCGAGCTCTACGACGAGGGCAGATACTTCCTGCCCCAGCTCATATCCGGCGGCGAGGCCATGGGCCGGGCGGTGGAGGCGATAGAGCCCTTTATGGAAAGCGATGAGGCGGGAGAGGATGAGCGTCCTTCCATCGTCATTGCTACCGTCATGGGAGATATACACGACATTGGAAAAAATCTCGTAGCCATGATGCTTAAGAATAACGGTTTTAAGGTCCTCGACCTCGGAAAGGATGTGCCAAAGGAGAGGATAATAGAGACAGCCGTGGCCGAAAAGGCCGATATAGTGGCTCTCTCGGCCCTTATGACCACTACGATGCTGGAGATGAAGAATGTTATAGATTATGCAAGGGGGCAGGGGCACGAATTTCCGTTTATGATAGGCGGAGCGGTCATAACCCCCGATTACGCCGGAGAGATCGGGGCGTTTTATTCCTCCGACGCAGCGGATGCGGTTCGGGTCGCAAGGGAATTGACAAAAGGAAGGAAAGCAAATGAACGGAGCTGAGGCAATAGTTAAATGCTTGTGCGCTGAGGGCGCAGATACCATATTCGGATATTCGGGAGCGGCCATAGACCCCTTCTGGCAGGCCGTGGGAAAGACGGATATAAGGCCGATACTTGTAAGGACTGAGCAGAACGCGGGGCATGCGGCCTCCGGCTACGCCAGGGTCACGGGAAAGGTGGGGATATGTACCGTCACCTCGGGTCCCGGCGCCCTGAACCTCCTGACCGGCATCGCTACGGCTTTCTCGGATTCCATTCCGTTAATCTGCATAACGGGTCAGGTGGATTCCTCGCTGATAGGCTCGGACGTATTTCAGGAGGCGGACATAACCGGAGCCGCCGAATCCTTCGTTAAATACAGCTACCTGGTAAAGAAGGTAAAGGACATCCCCCGGATAATGAAGGAGGCCTTCTATATCGCAAATTCGGGCAGAAAGGGGCCGGTGTTAATTGATGTGCCCCAGGACATCCTCGAGGCGGACATAAAGGACTTCGACTATCCTACTGAGGACCCGACCTTAAGGACCTACAAGCCCACGATAAAGGGGCATACGGTACAGATAAAGAAGGTAGCCAGGGAGCTGGAAAAGGCCAGGGCTCCGCTTATCTGCTGCGGAGGCGGGATAATCCTAAGCGGGGCAAGGGAGCTTTTCAGGAAATTTATCGAAAAACACAGGATACCCGTGGTCTCAACGATGATGGGTATAGGAGTGCTCCCGAGCGACCACCCTATGTATTTCGGAATGGTTGGAAATAACGGCGCGAAGAGGGCCAACAGGGCCATGAGGGAGTGCGACCTCCTGATAATGTTCGGAGCCCGGGTTGCGGACAGGGCTGTGGCCGATCCCGAGATGACAATGGAGGGAAAGATCTTAGTCCATATAGACGTGGACCCGGCGGAAATAGGCAAGAACGTAGGCTCTACGATACCCATAGTCGGGGATGCCTACCATATCCTCGAGGACTTCCTGGAGCTGGATTTCTTTGGGGAGCATGAGGCCTTCCTGGCTTCCCTCAATAACTACGAGGACGTAAAGAGCTCGAAGGATTTCAAGAGGTTCGTGGAGCCCGCCTCATTTGTGCGCGAGCTCAGCCTCGCCATGGAGGACGACGCCGTATATGTAGCCGACGTCGGACAAAATCAGATTTTAAGCTGCAGGAACTGCGTCATAAGGGAGGGAAGCTTTTTGACCAGCGGAGGCATGGGGACGATGGGCTATTCCATACCGGCAGCCCTCGGAGCCTGCGCGGGCTTAAAGGACAGACAGGTGGTGGCGGTCTGCGGAGACGGGGCCTTCCAGATGTCCATGATGGAGCTCTCTTTAATAAACGGGGAAAAGCTGCCCATAAAGATAGTCGTCATGAAGAACGATACCTTAGGCATGGTCAGGGAGCACCAGTACTATGCCTACAAGGGCAATTACCAGATGGTGGACTTAAAGAGCCAGCCCGACCTTAAGATGATCTCCGGGGCATATGGGATAGATTATTTCTATATGGAGGACATGGACAACATGAAGGAGACCATAAGGGAATTTCTGGACGATGAAAAGGGCGCCCTCCTGGAGGTCAGGATAGACCCTGACGGCAGGGTGAGAT
>CAMNBW010000057.1 GCA_946533525.1 uncultured Lachnospiraceae bacterium | reverse complement strand
GACAGCTGCCTTTTATATTATGAGTCCGCGGACGGTATCCACTTTGACAGGATTGCCGAGCTCAAAACGAATGTGGTCTGCGGCTGCCACAACGCCGGTATTATGAGCGATAAGGACGGACATATCAAAAAAGAGGACAATATCGTCATCGGCTACGCCTACAGCGGCTCCGGTTCCAACGAGTGGGGCGTCTGGTCTACCCGTATCGCACCCCTGACCATAGAGACCGTTGCCCAAAAGCCTGAAGGCGAAGAGGATATGGAAAACCTCAAGCTTCCCATAAACAGGCCTGAAGCAGCCTCCGCCTTATGGACCACCGGAATCAATACGGACAAATCCATATATCAGCAGACCGTCCCCGGCAACAACTTCTATATTACCTATTACCGGCTGAACAACAATTACACAAAGAGTATCGTCAATTCCTCCGAGATCGCCTTCAGCGACTACGACCCGGAGATCGTCACCGTAAGCAGAAATATGATAAAGGCCAAAGCCCCGGGAATGACCCCTGTGACCATCTCCTACCATGGCTTCAGCCGTCAGATCTGCCTTTGCGTTCTGCCGGAGGAGCCGTCGGACAAGCCGGAGATCACAGAGCTCTTTTCTCCCAAAACGGAATATAATATTTCCATGACCCGGCCATATGCCGTAGCCATAAGGCCCGACGCCGTAGTGTCAAACTCTACCCTGATCGAGATGAACAGCGAGGCAATAGTCGACTACGGAATAGAGATCGAGGTAGAGGACGAGAATATCTGTACCGTAAGAAACGACTGCGTCATTACCCCTCTCTCCCCTGGAGATACGGTAATAAAGGTCTCCGCCCCCTCGGGAGTTTCGTACGAGATAAATATTCACGTAACTAAATAGTCACCAACTCAATGAAAACTCACATTTCCTGCGGGCGACGCCCTCTTTATTCAATGGCTATCTGACAGGCCTCCATTGTCTGAAGCGCCGCCTCATGACGCTTCGGAGTTACTCCGGCGCAGCACAGCGGATCCACCGAGATCCTCACTTCGGGCATCAGGGCCTTAAATAAAAGCGCATTGCTCACTACGCAAATATCCGTACACAGCCCTATAAGCTCCAGCTCGATAGTTTCTTTTTCAGACCTGGCCTTAAGAACCTGTGCCAGTTCATATCCGCCGAAACAGGGCTTTTCGTATATCCTGTCACTGTCTAAAAGCTCCGCAATTTCCTTCCTTATGTTCCAACCCTCGGTTCCCTTAATGCAGTGCTTTACCGGAAGATTCTTCCCCTCCTGGGTATCGAGGTAGTCTTCCCCGTGGGTATCCATTGTCGCGTAAACATTTTCGGCCGGGTAGGAGCTTATCTTTTTCCTTACGGCCTCCACTATTGCTTCCGCTTCCTTTGTTCCAAGCGCCCCGTCTATAAAGTCATTTTGCATATCGATCACGATAAGCAGTTTCTTTGCGTCGGACATACTGTTTCTTTCTCCTCCTTCACTTTTAAAAAAATTGGAAATAATTTTATGTTTTACAACGTGTTTTTCCAGATGCTCTTTATACAGCCTGCTTGAGATCAGCCTGTTCTTAAATCTTTTTGAAGCTATGGAAAAGAAGACCGCGCTTAAAACCAGGAAGGGTACCTGTGGAATGACCGGCAGGACAAGGCCTATGAGCCCCAGTATCAGAAAAACCACTCCCAGAATAGTAAAAACAACCTGTTTCATTTACGGCTCATCCTGCTTTATGCGCATTTTATCATTTTATCCTCGTTATTGCGCTTTTTATCAGTACCTCAGCAGCTCATTAAACACCTTGACAGCATATTGATCGGTCATCCCGGCTATAAAATCTATTACCGCTATAATATAGATCCTCCTGTTGGCGAGATCTTCATAAATGGCTGTATTGTGAAGCTCAGGGCGTTCAAAACCCGCAGATTCTATTTCCGCTTCGCTTAAGGTCAGGTAATTCACGAGAAATGATCCGAAAGTCCCCATGAGCTCGGGATAGGATACCGAGGCTTCCTGTACCCTGTCCAGAGTGCTCCGCCCGTCATAAACATCCATAAGGGCGGTGTACAGCTCGTAGATAACAAGCTCGGCATAGTCGTCAAAGGGCTTCATCTTCTTATTGTTGTATATCCTGTCGTAGTTGAATTTTTTGATTATATCCAGTTTATGGGAATATTCAGGACTTAGCCCTATGCCGTGATTCGGGTCAGAATTTTTGCATACGTCTATTATCATATTGTGCATGATAACGGAGGTATTTATGGCCTCATCTCCCCGCTCGCGGGTCCTCTCCTGGAGATCCTTTACATCGTCGCTGTCCAGGATGCCAAGGGCTATTGCGTCCTCTATATCCCTTCCGAGATAGGCTATCTTGTCGGCGATCTTAACTACGCAGCCTTCCCATGTATAAGGCTCATACTGCCCGGGAGAGACAAACTTCTCCTTAAGGTCTATTGCCTCATTCCTGGGAAATACCATGTTGTTGTCCAGTTCTCCGCAGTGGGATATAATGCCGTCCCTTACGGCATATGTAAGATTTAGATTCCAGTATACCCCATTGTTGTTTTCAAGAAGCTCCACGTCGTCAACAAGCCTTAGGCCGTTTCTTTCGTGCCAGAACCTCCCTCTTAGCTCGCTTTGGCATATCCTGTCCAGTACACGCTCCCCCTGATGTCCGAAGGGTGCATGTCCAAGATCGTGGGCTATGGAAATGGCTTTCGTGAGCTCCGTATTGAGACCCAGGTATCTGGCGATGGTATAGGATACGCTCTCCACATGCATCACATGCTCGATACGGGTGCAGACATGGTCGTTTTCGGCAGCGTTGCAGAATACCTGTGCTTTATGCTTAAGCCTCCGAAACGCCAGAGAGTGAAGTATACGGGTATAGTCCCTGCCGAATTCGCTTCGCACGTCGTCTTCTTTTGAGTAGATGTCGTGCTCCCGGTGAATCAGCTGTTCATAATACTCAGAACTGTTTTCCTCATAAGCCGCAACCGTGGCGAAATCATCCCTCGCCATTACTCAAATCCCCCTTCTATATCACCAAACTCACCGGGCTCCTCAAATTCATATTCCTGTTCGTCCTCATCTTCATCGACCGGACCGGGAGCAGGAAAAGGCTGCTGTTGGTTCGGAACATAGCTTTGCGCCGCTCCTTCTCCAAGCGCCGTCCTGTCGAGGCTCATAAACTTTGTAAGCTCTCCGACCCACTTAAAATCAATAGTTGCAAGTCCGCCATTTCTCTGCTTGGCTATGGAAACCTCTGCTATTCCCGGTTTCTTTGATTCTGCCTTCGTATAATATTCATCTCTGTATATAAACATTACAAGGTCGGCGTCCTGCTCTATCGCTCCGGATTCTCTTAAGTCCGAGAGCACGGGACGATGGTCCTGCCTGAGCTCCGGCGCACGGGACAGCTGCGACAGGGCCACTACCGGGCAGTCCAGCTCCCTGGCAAGGGCCTTTAATGAGCGGGATATGTCCGAGATCTCCTGCTGCCTGCTCGCCCCGGCATAGCTGCCGCCTCCGCTCATAAGCTGAAGATAGTCCACCATTACCATATCCAGACCATGCTCCAGCTTGCGCCTTCTGCATTTTGAGCGCATTTCCGCCACCGAAACAGCCGGCGTATCGTCTATGGTCAGTCCCGATCTTGCGAACCGCCCTGCGCTGTTTATTATCTTTTCCCACTCGGAATCCTTAAGGTCTGCCGTTCTTATCTTTTTTGAATCCACGCCGGAGTCCATGGAGATAAGACGCCGCATCAGGTCTTCGTCAGGCATCTCCAGCGAGAAGATCATTACCTTTTTGTTTTTCTTCAGCGCGGCATAGGACGCTATATTTAAGGCGAATGCCGTCTTACCCATCGAGGGCCTTGCAGCGATAAGAATAAGATTTGATTTCTGAAAGCCCGCCGTATTATAATCAAGCTCCGCAAAGCCTGTAGGCACGCCAGTGATAAAATCACCGTGTCTTGCTATATCCTGTATATGGTCAAGGGTAGCCAGGACCACCTCGTCAATAGGGCGAATGTCCGAGCTTCCCTTGGACTGTACAAGGTCAAAGATCCTTTTTTCGGTTTCGCTCAGCAGGTCTTCCGTACTAAGGGCGCCTTTATAGGCCTCATCCGCCAGCCCCTCGCTGACCCTTATAAGAGTTCTCTTGATCGAATCGTTTTTTACGATCTCACAATAATTTTTTATGGATGCGCTGGTAGGCACCCTGTTTACAAGCTCACCAAGAAACACAGGATTCATAAGCTCCTGCGGCGCCTGCTTCTGCTTAAGTTTTTCTGTTACCGTTACGGTATCGGGAGCCTTTCCCTCGTTGGAGAGCTCAACTATGGCCTCAAACAAAATACCGTACTGTCTCTCATAGAAGTCACTGCTTCTAAGTATTCCCTGGGCGGTTATTATCGCCTCCTTATCCAGGAACATCGCTCCGATGACGGACTGCTCCGCATCGGTGGAATGGGGCGGAATACGTTTTATCTCTGAACTATCCATAAAAATCCATTATCCTTCGTACTAAGGAACTGAAAAGCCTTCTCGAATTTACCTTAGAAATTTATAAGGCCTCCACATTTACCGCAAGCTCTGTGCTTACCTCAGGATGGAGCTTTATGGTGATCTTATAAGCGCCAACAGCCTTTATGGGATCCGGAAGAACGATCTTTTTCTTATCTATATTGAGTCCGGCCTGCTCCTTTGCCGCCTCGGCGATCTCCTTGCTCGTTACGGAGCCAAAGGTCTTCCCGCCTTCTCCCGCGCGGATCTTTAAGGTAACGCTGGCCTTTTCTATCCTGCCTGCCTCTTCCTTTGCCGCTGCCAGCTCCTCCGCAGCGATATGGGCCTCATTGGCCTTTTTCAACTTAATATCATTCAGGTTTTTGGGGGTCGCCTCTACCGCAAGATTCTTCGGAAGCAGAAAATTTCTTGCGTATCCGTCGCTCACATTGATAATATCATCCCTCTTACCCTTGGATTTTACATCCTGCAAAAGTATCACTTTCATTATTCCTTATCCTCCTGTATTTATGACTCCCCGCCGCTAGACGCAGTGAATAACCGCGCCACAATCATACCTTACCTTCATCGGCGATCTCAAGTATAGCCTGCTTAAGCATCTTCACTGCCTCATCGAGGGTCACATCCTTAAGCTGCGCCCCCGCTATGTTGATATGCCCGCCTCCGCCAAGGCGCTCCATTATAAGCTGAACATTTACCTCGTCTATGGCACGGGCTGAAATATAGATCAGTCCGTTATATTCCGTCAGGACAAATGAAGCCTTGACCAGATTTATATTCAAAAGCTCGTTGGCAGCCTGGGCTCCAACTACCGTCGGACTGCCGATCTCCTCGCCGAACCGGCAGGGGGATATGGCATATTTCCCTTTGAAGAGCTCCGCATTGCGAACCGCATCCGCCCGGGCCTTGAAATCCGTAAGGTCGTTCCTGAAAAGCTTTCTTACGTGTGTTATATCCGCTCCGTTCCTTCTTAAAAAGGCTGCCGCCTCGAAGGTCCTGACTCCGGTTTTAGCCATGAAATTATTGGTGTCTATCATAATGCCCGCATAGAGACAGTCGGCCTCTGCGCCCTTTATCTTTATCGTATCGTCCAGATACTGCAGGACCTCCGCAACCATCTCGCAGGCGCTGGAGGCGTAGGACTCAACATAGCTTAAAGTGGCGTTTTCGATCCTGTCCTCGCCGGCACGGTGATGATCCAGTACAACTATTGTCTTGCACTCACCCAGGAGCTCCGGGCACTGCGTATAGCTGACCTTATTGGTATCCACGACGACCACCGCCGTATTCTGGTTGTTTATCTGAAGGGCCTCATTGTTGCTTACGAACATATCGGGAGCATAGTCGGGATTGTTCACGAACATATCCATTAAGGGTTTGATGGCCGAGGTCACGTCATTTATGACTATATAGCACTTCTTTCCGAAATGGGCGGCCGCTCTGAAAATACCTATGGAAGCGCCGAAGGAATCCACGTCGGCGTTCTTGTGCCCCATAACTATGAGCTGATCCTTCGTCCCTATGATTTCCTTCAGGGCATGGGCCTTTACCCGGGCTTTTACCCTTGTATTTTTGGCGATCTGCTCGCTCTTTCCTCCGAAGTAGGAAACCTTCCCCGGAGTCTTTACGACCGCCTGATCTCCGCCTCTTCCCAGAGCCAGATCTATCGCGTTCCTTGCGAACTGCGTATCCTGAAGAAAGCTTTCCGTATCCAGACCGAAGCCTATCGAAAGGGTTACCGCCATCTCGTTTCCGATATTGACTGTCTTGACCTCTTCGAGAATATCGAATTTATTCTCTACAAGCTTTTCGAAATTGATGCGCCTCATTACGACAAAGTATTTGTCCTTTTCGATCTTTTTAACAACCGCATCTATATTCGCAAAATACTTGTTTATCTTACGGTCTATCAGCGCTGTTAAGAGGGAACGGCGCACATCCTCCACGCTTTCCAGGGTCTCGTCGTAATTGTCGAGATAGACCAGACCCGTAACCATGGACTGCTCTTTATTTAAGCGGATATACATATTGATGTCGGTCTCGTCAAAGAAGAATATCGCAATGATACAGCCGTCAAAATCCACCTCTGACTCAAAGCCGTCATTCATGCTTATCCTTCTCATATCGACCCTGTAGTCCCGTCTCTCGTAGGAAATATGTATCGTAACGGGACGCTGATCCTCGGGAAGCCTTTCCCTGGTAAGAACGGGGAAAAACGAGGCTATAGACTTGGAAGAGATACGATCCTTATGCACAACTGCGGCAAAGCCCGCATTGCTCCAAAGGATCTTTCCGTTTTCATCGCATAAGACATAAGGGATCGCAAGACCTTTGAGCAGACCCTTCTGTACCTGACTGTAACGGGTCGCAAAGTTCACAAGATCCTTCTGTATCCCGTGCCTTCCGTAAAAACAGATGACCGCGGCAGTTACGGTATAGATAAGCCATACTGCGCTTGCGATCATTCCGGCCTGGAAGGATACCGTCCATATTGGAAATAAAGCTACTAAAAGCAGTATTGAAAGCAGCAGCGGCGCTTTTCCGTATGCCGAAATTCTGCCTCCCGCTTTTAATTTTTTCATTATGAAATCTCCGTAACTCTTAACCCTTATACACCGAATAGCCTACCCTTTGGGCATCGATGCTCTCTAAAAGTCCCAGGACGTCGCTCATGGGAACCTTTGTGTCGCAAAGCACCCCATCCTCAGAATACATCGGGTGGAGCATAAGTTCCAAAAGTATATTTTCCTTAAGCATCCGCCTGCATTTCTGCAGATCCTTAAAGGAGCCGAAATAATCGGCGGTGACAAACCGGCTTTTCTTGAGGCCGGAATTATAGTACTTCTTGTAAATTGCGTTCAAAGGGGCTGTGCGCTTGAATAGGTTGCGGCTGAGCCTTACCGAACGGAAATCATATTTGTTCAGCAAGGGAACAAGTATCTTCCATATGGGAAGATTGGTATGTACGTGATGGTGAGAATCCAGATGCCTTGCAGGCAGTCCGAAGGAAATATATTTTCTTATCTGTGCCTCTGCTTCCTCGGCGACACAGGCAAGCTCTTCCTTTGTCAGCTTCAGACGGCTCGCCGTATGTTTCTGGAAATATGCATTAAAAGTTCCGTCTTTTCTGCAGAACCTTTTCATACTCTTAATGTTGTCGGTCAGCGGAACACCTCCGGTAAGGTTAAAATGCATACCGACACTTTCGTAAAAACCCTGTTCCTTTGCCAGCCGGACAGCTTCATCCGCGTAGGGCATATTGACCATAAGTGTAGTGGATGTAAGTATCCTCTTATCAAAACACTCGGTTATTGCCCTGTTTACCTCCCGGCTTATGCCGAAGTCATCCCCATTGATTATTATACGAATCATATTTTAACAACAGAGACCGTCACTGTTAAGCGGCGGTCTCTTTATTATTTTTATTCAACAACATAGGGCAGCAAAGCCAGATGACGTGCTCGCTTAATGGCAACCGTAAGGGCTCTCTGGTGCTTTGCACAATTGCCTGTTATCCTTCTGGGAAGTATCTTTCCTCTTTCGGAGATAAATCTTCTCAGCTTCGTAACATCCTTATAATTGATTATGTTGTCTTTTCCGCAGAAAACGCAGACCTTCT
>CAMNBW010000056.1 GCA_946533525.1 uncultured Lachnospiraceae bacterium | reverse complement strand
AAGGAGGTAAATTATGGAGAATATCAAGGAAATCTACGGAAGTCTGGTGTTTGGCGACAAGGTGATGCAGGAGCGGCTCCCTAAGGATGTCTACAAGGCTGTCAGAGAGACGGCACAAAACGGAACCCATCTTTCACTGGATGTGGCGAATACCGTTGCGGCAGCCATGAAGGAATGGGCGCTTGAGAAGGGAGCTACGCACTTCACGCACTGGTTTCAGCCCATGACAGGCCTGACGGCAGAAAAGCACGACAGCTTTATCTATCCTTCGGGAAGCGGGGAGATGCTGCTTGAGTTCTCCGGAAAGGAGCTGGTAAAGGGTGAGCCGGATGCCTCAAGTTTTCCCTCAGGCGGCCTTCGTGCCACCTTTGAAGCCAGAGGCTATACGGCCTGGGATCCCTCTTCCCCGGCGTTTATAAAAGACGGAACCCTTTACATCCCTACGGCCTTCTGCTCCTATGGCGGCGAAGCCCTCGATAAAAAGACCCCCCTGCTTCGCTCAATGGATGCGCTTTCCGAGTCTGCGGTAAAGGTTCTTGGACTTCTTGGGAAAAAAGAGGTTAAAAGGGTAAATACAACAATAGGGTCGGAGCAGGAATACTTCCTTATAGATAAGGAAAAGTACCTCAAGAGAAAAGACCTTGTGATGTGCGGAAGAACCCTTATCGGTGCGGCCGCGCCCAAGGGGCAGGAGATGGCGGACCATTATTTCGGAGTATTAAAGCCGAAGGTTGCGGATTTTATGCACGAGCTGGACAAGGAGCTCTGGAATCTCGGCGTTCCCGTCAAGACCAAGCACAACGAGGTTGCTCCCGGACAGCACGAGCTGGCGCCGGTATTCGAGACTGCGAATGTGGCGGTGGACCATAACCAGTTAACCATGGAGATCATGAAGAAGGTGGCCGACAGGTGCGGCTATGCATGCCTGCTTCACGAAAAGCCCTTCGACGGGATAAACGGCTCGGGCAAGCATAATAACTGGTCCATAAGTACAAATACCGGAGAAAACCTGCTGGATCCGGGTAAAAGCCCGCAGGATAATAAGCAGTTCCTGGTCTTTTTGATGGCAGTGATAGCCGCGGTGGATGACTACGCCGACCTTTTAAGGCTCTCCGTGGCGACGGCAGGGAATGATCACAGGCTGGGCGCAAACGAGGCTCCGCCGGCGGTCATCTCGGTTTTCGTCGGAGATGAGCTTGCAGCCGTGCTTAAGTCCATCGAGGAAGGTACAAAATATGACGGAGGCAGCGCCGCAAAGATGAGCTGGGCCCATGTGCTTCCCCATATTATGCAGGATACTACCGACAGGAACAGAACCTCGCCCTTTGCCTTTACGGGCAATAAATTTGAATTCAGGATGCCGGGTTCTTCCCTGTCAGTGGCGCAGCCCAACATCGCCCTGAATACCGCAGTGGCGGAAGAGCTGGACAGGATATACGAAAAGCTTAAAGGTGTGGCTGAGGACAAGCTTGATGCCGCAATTGACGACCTTCTTAAGGAAATGCTTAAGGACCATAAAAAGATCATCTTTAACGGCAACGGATATTCTGACGAGTGGCTGGAAGAGGCAGAGAAAAGGGGACTTTATAACCTGAAAGCCGTGCCGGACGCAATGCCCGAGCTTCTGTCAGAGAAAAACAGGAACCTCTTTAAAAAGCACGAGGTTTTATCGGATGTAGAGCTCGAATCGAGATACGAGATCTTCCTGGAGAATTATAACAAGGAGATCCATATCGAATCCCTTACCCTGCAGGAGATGATAAGGAAGGACTTTACCCAGGGGCTCGTGGCCTATATGAAGGATGTGACAAGTGAAGCGCTTAAGAAGAAGGAGCTTCTGCCCGGTATCAGCGTCTCCTATGAGTCGGATATTATCAACATCCTGGACGAAACAAGCGAGATGATCGGCAACAGGATACATCAGTTGAGAGATGATACCGAAAGGGCTGAAAAAATCGAGGATGTTCTTGAGGCGGCAAAATACTACCATGACGTGATATTAAGCGATATGGATGGGCTGAGGGAGTGCGTTGACAAGGCTGAAAAGATAATACCTGACGCCTATCTGCCCTATCCCACATACGGACAACTGCTGTTCTCGCTTAGATAGAAAGGCCTCGGGGAGGAACGGTTATGTATGAGGAGCTTAATAACAGGGAGCATGACGCCTGCGGCATAGGCACGGTTGTCAATATCGACGGACATAAAGATGAGCGCGTACTGTCGGACGCCCTTTCCATAGTGGAGAAACTCGAGCACCGCGCCGGCAAGGATGCCAGCGGCAAGGTCGGGGACGGAGTCGGTATCCTGCTGCAGATCTCGCATAAATTCTTTCAAAAAGCCTTTGCTGAGTCCGGTATTACGGTTAAGGGCGAGGGCGAATATGGCATCGGGATGTGCTTTTTGCCTTCGGATAAGCTAAAGCGCACCTTTGCCAAGAGAATGCTGCAGGTCATAGTTGAGAAGGAGGGCATGAGGTTTCTGGGCTGGAGACAGGTTCCCACTAAGCCGGAGATCCTCGGCAAAACCGCCGTGGACTGTATGCCCGCCATTGAGCAGTGCGTGATAGAAAAGCCGGAGGGCGTTGAACGGGGCATAGCCTTTGACAGGAGGCTTTATGTAATAAGGCGTGAATTCGAGCAGTCCTCCGAGGACACCTATATCTGCTCCCTCTCTTCGAGGACAATAGTATATAAGGGGATGTTTCTGGTAGGCCAGCTAAGAAAGTTTTACGACGATTTATGCGACAGGGATTATGAGACGGCGATAGCGATAGTCCATTCGAGATTTTCAACCAACACCACCCCCTCCTGGAACAGGGCCCATCCCTATAGGATGATAGCCCATAACGGGGAGATAAATACCATAAGGGGCAATGCGGACAGGATGTTGGCGAGGGAGGAGACGATGACCTCCGCCTGTCTTGAAAAGGATCTGGACAAGATTTACCCGGTAATATCCTCCCAGGGCTCGGATTCAGCCATGCTGGACAACACCCTGGAATTTATGTACATGAACGGCATGGAGCTGCCCCTGGCGATGATGATAACGATACCTGAGCCCTGGAAGCACTGTGAATATATGGACAGGGACAAGCAGGATTTCTATCATTACTATGCAACAATGATGGAGCCCTGGGACGGACCCGCCGCCATCATATTTTCGGACGGGGAAATCCTGGGGGCTACCCTCGACAGAAACGGCTTAAGGCCCTCCCGATACTATGTGACCGACGACGGCCGGCTCATATTGTCTTCGGAGGTCGGGGTCCTCGACATTGAGCCGCAGCATATTATAAAAAAATCCAGACTTGAACCGGGGAGGATCCTTCTGGTGGATACGAAGGAGAAAAGGATAATCTCCGATGAGGAGTGCAAGAAAAAATACGCCGGAAGCCACCCTTACGGAGAATGGCTGGACAACAGCCTTTTGCAGCTGTCGAAGCTGTCCATTCCCAATAAGAAGATAGAGACCCACGACCAGGAGACCCGGGACAAGCTGTATAAGGTGTTCGGATATACATATGAGGATGTCAAGAACCAGATATTGCTGATGTCTGCAAACGGCGTCGAGCCCACTGTTTCCATGGGACACGACGTGCCCCTGGCGGTGCTTTCAAAAAGCCACCAGCTTTTGTTTAACTATTTTAAACAGCTCTTTGCGCAGGTCACAAATCCGCCTATTGATTCGCTTCGTGAAAAGATAATTACGGATACAACTGTCTATATCGGCTCTGACGGCGACCTCTTAAATGAAAAAAGCGGCAACTGCGCCGTGCTGGAGGTGAATAACCCCATACTGACCGGCGTGGATATGCTAAAGATCAAGTCCCTCGACAGGCCGGGCTTTAAGAGCAGGGTGATCTCCATTCTTTACTATAAGCATACTTCCCTTGAGAAAGCTCTGGACCAGCTCAACATTGCCGTGGACAGGGCCGCTGCCGACGGCTGCAATATAATTATCCTCTCCGACAGGGGAGTGGATGAAAACCATGTTCCGATACCGTCCCTGCTCGCCGTTTCTTCTGTGGAGCAGCATCTTGTCAAGCACAAGAAAAGAACGGCGGTTTCCCTGATCCTGGAGAGCGGGGAGCCCAGGGATGTACACCAGACCGCGGCCCTGCTGGGCTTTGGGGCAAGGGCAATAAATCCCTATCTTGCACACGAATGTATTGCGGAGCTTATAGACAGAGGAATATTGGATAAGGATTACCATACCGCAATAGACGACTACAACATGGCCCTGCTCGGCGGCGTCGTAAAGATAGCCGCAAAAATGGGAATATCCACCATACAGTCATACCAGTCCGCAAGGATATTTGAGGCAATAGGGCTGTCGAACGAACTTATCGACAGATATTTTACCGGCACAGTGAGCCGCGTTGGAGGGATCGGGATAAAGGAGATAGAAGAGGGAGTGACCTTTCGGCATGACCACGCCTTCGATCCCCTGGGTCTGGGAGTGGATACCTCCCTTGATTCAACAGGCTTTCACAGCCTGAGGTCAGGTAGGGACAAGGAAGACCATCTCTACAGCCCGGAGACGATAAT
The DNA here is from genome assembly GCA_946533525.1 of uncultured Lachnospiraceae bacterium. Taxonomy (GTDB): domain Bacteria; phylum Bacillota; class Clostridia; order Lachnospirales; family Lachnospiraceae; genus NK4A144. Next base: position 3,615 of record CAMNBW010000056.1, on the reverse strand, counting down.
CAACCTTCAGCAGGCGGTCAGAAACGGGGACTATGAGCAGTTTAAGGTCTACTCCGCCCTGGTGGACGACGCGGGGAGACCGCACACTCTTCGCGGCCTTCTGGATTTTGCGCCTGCCGCAGAGCCGGTGAGCCTTGACGAGGTGGAAAGCGTCGAAGAGATAATGAAGCGGTTTCAGACCGGCGCTATGTCTTACGGCTCTCTTTCAAAGGAGGCCCATGAGACGCTGGCCGAGGCCATGAATACCATCGGAGGGAGGTCCAATACAGGAGAAGGTGGAGAAGACCCGGAGAGGTTCGGAACGCTGAAAAATTCTGCGGTTAAGCAGGTAGCCTCCGGGAGGTTCGGGGTAACCTCGGCCTATCTTTGCTCCGCCAAAGAGATACAGATCAAGATGGCTCAGGGCGCAAAGCCCGGTGAGGGAGGGCATCTTCCGGGCAGGAAGGTCTATCCCTGGGTCGCAAGGATCAGATGCTCGACCCCCGGAGTGTCCCTTATTTCTCCGCCTCCGCACCATGATATTTATTCCATCGAAGACCTGGCGGAGCTTATATATGACCTTAAGAACGCCAATAAGGACGCCAGAATATCGGTAAAGCTGGTGTCGGAAAACGGCGTGGGGACCATCGCTTCGGGAGTTGCAAAGGCGGGAGCGGGACTCATCCTTATCTCCGGCTATGACGGAGGGACCGGAGCGGCGCCTTTCTCCTCGGTTCACGGCGCGGGGCTCCCCTGGGAGCTGGGCGTGGCCGAAGCTCACCACAGCCTTATAGAAAACGGTCTTCGGGACAGGGTTGTGCTTGAGACGGACGGGAAGCTCATGTCCGGGCGGGACGTGGCCATAGCAGCTCTTTTGGGAGCGGAGGAATTTGGGTTTGCGACAGCTCCCCTGGTGTGCATGGGCTGCATGATGATGAGGGTCTGCTCAAAGGATACGTGTCCGGCGGGAATAGCCACGCAAAACAGCACTCTGCGCGGACGTTTTGCAGGCAGGAAAGAGCATGTCATAAACTTCATGAGATTTGTGGCCGAGGAGCTGCGGGAGATAATGGCGTCCCTTGGCTTCAGGAAGGTGGAGGAGATGGTAGGGCGGACAGACTGCCTGAAGGTCAGGGAGAATCTGATTACGCAGAGAGCGGGCTGTGTGGATATGAGCTATATCTTGAATCCCCGGTATGCAAAGGCTGAGCACAGGCACTTCGACGTAAAGGCACTTTACGACTTCGGTCTGGAAAAGACGCCGGACGAAAGCGTCCTTGTGCCGATGTTAAAGGAAGGAAGAAGAAAGGCGGATATAGCCGTATCCAGCACCGACAGGGCTTTCGGAACTATCTTCGGTTCGGAGATCACTAAAAGATACGGACAGGACAAGCTGGAAGACGACGCCTTTATTATAGAGGCAGCGGGAGGTGGCGGCCAGTCCTTCGGGGCGTTCCTGCCTAAGGGAGTGACGATCCGGCTTTCGGGAGACGCCAACGACGGCTTTGGAAAAGGGCTATCCGGCGGGAAGCTTATAGTGGTTCCTCCTGAAGGCTCGGTATTCGACGCCTCCGAAAATATCATCATCGGAAATGTCGCGTTATATGGCGCCACCTCCGGGAAGGCCTATGTATGCGGAATAGCGGGGGAGAGATTTTGCGTAAGGAATTCCGGCGCAACGGCGGTATGTGAGGGCGTCGGCGACCATGGGCTTGAGTATATGACCGGAGGAAAGGCGGTTATCCTGGGCCCCACGGGTAAAAATTTTGCGGCGGGCATGAGCGGGGGGATCGCCTATGTTCTGGACAGGGAGCACCTGCTCTACAGGCGTATCAATAAAGATATGGTCAACATGGAGGAGCTCAAGGATAAATACGACATCGAGGAGCTCCGCGAAATCCTTAAGGACTATGCGAAGGAGACAGGTTCAAAGCTTGCCGGGAAGATCCTGGAGGACTTCGACAGCTACGCCCCGGATTTTAAAAAGATAATACCGAGGGATTATCAGATGATTCTTGCCGCTATAGGGCGTTTTGAGGAGCAGGGACTGTCGCATGAGAATGCGGAGCTTGAGGCGTTTTCATCGTGTAGTGCTTCTTAAGAAAGGATAGATTATGGGAAAAGCCACCGGTTTTTTGGAATATGACAGAGAAAATAATACGGATATTCCGGTAGAAAAAAGGATACTTGATTTTAAGGAGTTTCATGTCCCCTTAGGGTTGGAGAGCCGGCAGCGGCAGGGGGCGAGGTGTATGGACTGCGGAGTTCCCCTGTGCCAGTCGGCAATAAGGTTAAAGGGGATGGTCACCGGCTGTCCGCTGCACAATCTGATCCCCGAATGGAATGACGAGGTATATCGCGGCCATATGGAGCACGCCCTTTCGAGACTCGTTAAGACATCGAATTTCCCGGAGTTCACCGGGCGCGTATGTCCGGCGCTTTGCGAAAAGGCCTGTATCAACGGGGAATACGGGGATGCGGTTACCATACACGATAACGAGCTTTTTATAATCGAGACCGCTTTCGCAAAGGGCTATATAAAGCCGCGGATTCCGAAGATAAGAAGCGGAAAGAGGGTGGCTGTAGTCGGCTCGGGGCCTGCCGGTCTTGCGGTGGCGGACGAATTAAATCACAGGGGGCATCTTGTTACAGTCTTTGAAAGGGACGATCGTGTGGGCGGGCTGCTCATGTACGGAATTCCCAATATGAAGCTCGACAAAGCCGTAATAGAAAGGCGCAGGGCCCTTATGGAGGAAGAAGGGGTTGTCTTTAAAACGGGAGTGGACGTTGGAAGGGAGCTACCGGCAGAAGAGATCTTAAGGGAGTATGACGCGGTAGTGCTCGCCTGCGGAGCGAAGCAGCCCCGCGCTCTGACCGGGGCGGACCCCGAAAAGATGAAGGGCGTGTACTACGCGGTGGATTTTTTAAAGAGGACAACAAAGGCTCTGCTTGACAGTGCAGAGAAAAATCCTGATAAGGCCGCAGAGCCCCTTCTTAAGGAAAAGGAGCTTATTTCCGCAAAGGATAAAAACGTGGTAGTGGTCGGAGGAGGAGACACGGGGAATGACTGTATAGGAACGGTTATAAGGCATGGCTGCAGGTCGGTAACGGCGCTTGAGATGATGCCTATGCCTTTGGAAAAAAGGGCGGCAGCAAATCCCTGGCCCGAATGGCCGAAGGTATTAAAGACCGACTACGGCCACGAAGAGGCAATAAAGCTTTTCGGGCATGACCCAAGGCTCTACGAGACCACCGTAAAGGAGCTGGTCAGCGATAAAAAGGGCCATTTAAAGAAAATAATTATCTCGCAGGTCGGCTTTGAAAACGGAAAGCTTAAGCTTAAGGAGGGGACTGAGAAGGAGCTGCCGTGCGACCTTCTGCTTATAGCAGCGGGATTTACGGGCTGTGAGGGTTACACGGCGGACGCCTTCGGGCTGAAGCTTACGCCCCGCGGAACAGTGGATGCGCAGGAGGGCAGCTATAGGACCTCGGCGGAAAAGGTCTTTTCGGCAGGGGATATGCGAAGGGGGCAGTCCCTGGTGGTCTGGGCCATAGCCGAAGGGCGTGCCTGCGCCGCAGAGGTGGACAGGTATCTCATGGGATATACGAATATGAGGGTTTCGTAACTGCTCGGAA
>CAMNBW010000055.1 GCA_946533525.1 uncultured Lachnospiraceae bacterium | reverse complement strand
TCACATAGGTTGCTATAACCTATATTGATAATAAGTGCTATTATAGTTTCATAGTCCTATATTTTCAATATTTTTTTGAACGTGTCAGTACACCAGGCCTGCCGCTGCCCGGAGTTTTACACCCTCGCGACCCCGGAATCTACAGCGGCCTTTGCTACGGCCTTCGCTACTGCCGGGCCTACCGCCGGGTCGAAGGCGTAGGGGATTATGTGGTCCGCGCTGAGCTCGCTCTCCGGGATAAGGTCTGCGAGGGCCTTTGCGGCGGCCATCTTCATTTCCTCGTTTATATCGCTGGCACGCACGTCAAAGGTGCCCCTGAAGATCCCGGGGAAGGCCAGGACGTTATTTATCTGGTTCGGGAAGTCGCTGCGGCCGGTGGCTATGACCTTCGCCCCGCCTGCCTTTGCGTCCTCGGGAAAGATCTCGGGAGTCGGGTTTGCGCAGGCAAAGATTATGGCGTCCTTATTCATCGTCTTTACCATTTCCGTGGTGACCATGCCCGGCGCCGAAACGCCGATGAAAATATCCGCTCCGATCAGCATATCCGCTAAGCTGCCGGCTTTTTTCTCAAGGTTGGTGACCTTTGCCATCTCCTCCTTGATCCAGTTGAGCCCCTCTCTGCCCTCGTAGATCGCGCCCTTGCGGTCGCACATGGTAATATCCTTAAAGCCTGCGGAGAGCAGGAGCTTTACTACGGCGATGGCCGCTGCGCCGGCACCCGAGGTGACTATTTTTACATCTTCCTTGCGTTTCCCAACCACCTTCAGGGCGTTGGTAAGTCCGGCCAGGGTGATTACCGCCGTGCCGTGCTGGTCGTCGTGGAAGATCGGTATGTCGGTCTTCTCCTTGAGCTTCCTCTCTATCTCAAAGCATCTCGGAGCCGAAATATCCTCGAGGTTGATGCCTCCGAAGGAGCCGGAGATCAGCGCCACCGCGTTTACGAATTCGTCCACATCCTTGCTCTTTACACAAAGAGGGAAGGCGTCCACGTTGCCGAACTCCTTAAAGAGCACGCATTTTCCTTCCATTACCGGCATTCCGGCCTCCGGGCCTATGTCTCCTAAGCCCAGAACTGCGGTTCCGTCGGTAATTACGGCGCATAAGTTATGGCGCCTCGTAAGCTCGTAGGATTTGTTAATATCCTTCTGTATCTCCAGGCAGGGCTGCGCCACGCCCGGTGTATAGGCAAGGGACAGGTCCTCCTTGTTTTTAACGGGCACCCGGGATATGACCTCGAGCTTTCCCTTCCATTCCTCGTGCAGCTTAAGTGATTCCTTTGCGTAATCCATTATTCTCCCTTTCTGCCGCGGTTATGCGGCTCTGCTTGCGCTTTACTCGTCTTCATCCTTAAATATGCTTTCGTTGTCAAATACAAACTCATCATCATCCGACCAAGCCTCTCCGGCCTGCTCCGTCTGCTCATAGCCCGGCTGCGTGCTGCTGCCATCGTCGTCGCCCCAAAGGTTGAAGACGTGCATGATTATGAATATGATAAAAGTCAGGGCGAAAAAGCCGATCGCAACCTTAAAGAAGAGCTTAAAGAACAGCTTTTCATTCTCAGCCCTGCGCGCCCTCTCCTCTTTCCTTTCCTCCCGCCGCATCTGCCGGCTCTCCGACATCTGCTTTCCGATCATATCGAAGACTCCGCTGACATCGATGTTGACGTTGTCGGCGTGCCCGATGTTGGCATATTTTACATTATAATTATTTACTGCCTTTTCCACTATAAAGGACGCCCCGCAATAGGGACATTCGGCGGTCTCCTTTGTGGGATCCACCTCCAGCGTTCCTCCGCATTGCGTACATATGGCAGGCTTCATCTTAACTTCATCGCTCATCGCACACCCTCCTTGATTAAAGGGTTTTTATCTCCGGTAATATCTGACTTATAGTTCATAACTGCTCCGCTTCTTGTTTTGTACTAAAAAATATACGTCTTATCAACAAAAATAACAACATTAAATTTTTCAGCGCTATTTCAAATATGATATAATCATATTAAAAAAGGAGGTTAAAGCTATGCCTACATATGAATCTGAAAAAGAATATAACGGACATTTATTTGACCAACTGGATATTGTTGAGGATGCCCTGGAAATTGCTGAAGAGGAACAGGCAACCAAAACAGTAGAATATTTACAAAAGCGTAAAAGGAAGATTGAGAGAAAGCTTTATCAGACTCCTCCGATGACGGAGCATTAAACAGGAAGGTCGTGCTTTGAAGAAAAAACTGCATTCTCTTTCGTTCCGCCTGCCTTTTCTCTATATATTAAGCTACACGATCATAGCTCTGATCATTATTTTGATCGTATATAACAGGTTTGAGCGGATGATGGAGGTCAATTATACCCGTATGGCCGAAGGCGTGACCAATCTCATGACCGAAGCCCTGGATACGGACAAAATCGATGAATTTATCGAGAAAAACTATCAGTCCCGGGAATATCTGGATACCCTTAAATATTATTTTTCTTTGAGGGACAACTATCCGGATATTTATTATCTGTATATATACAGATTTCATGATGACGGGGACAAGCCTCTGGCTACGGTGGTCATAGATCTGGACGAGGAATATACCGAAACGCCTACGCAGGAAAACCTGGAATGGGTGGGCAGCGAATATGAGGTGGACGAGCCCTTTGCCTCGGAAATGGATAAGATAATCCATGGCAGGGAGCCTGTTTCCCATGTGGTCCATACCCAGGACGACGAGCACCTTCTGTCCTACGTAAGGCCGATCCTGGATGAGAACGGGAACTACCTTTGCAGCGCCTGTGTGGATTTTTCCATGGAATATATGCATACCCAGGGTATCCGGTTTGTGATAAGGCTAATGGGACTCCTTGGCGTCATAATGCTTATTATCCTGCTTATCAACTTCTACCTTATAAGAAGGAGGATAACCCGGCCTCTGGAGCAGATAGAGGACTGCCTGGACGGCTTCGTCTACAATACCGAGAGCGACCGCTTCAGAAATGTGCAGTCCATCGAGGAGCTGGGGATACACCTTGACAACGAGATAGGCAAGCTCTATACCAGCCTTACCTCATCCATGAAGGAAAGCCTGTACTATATGACCAACCTTAACAGGGCCAAAAATGAGATCGAGGACAAGGAGAAGGCCATAGAGGAGATAAGCAAAATGACCTTCAAGGACGGCCTTACCGGAGTGGGGAATAAGGCTGCCTTCATGCGGGATACCGGTCTCAATGACAAGGAGATCCTTGCCGGCAATACCGCTTTTGCGGTGGCTATGGTGGATATAAACAACTTAAAGCAGGTCAATGATACCTACGGCCACGATGCGGGTGACAAATATATCATGGGCTGCAGCAAGATGATATGTAATATTTTCCGGCATTCCCCGGTTTACAGGACGGGCGGGGATGAGTTTGCCATCCTCCTTACCGGCGAGGATTACGAGAAGCGGCACGATCTGTATATCCATGCAACGATGGATTTCAAAATGTCCTTTTCGAAGAAAAATGCCGAGCCCTGGGAGAGGTATTCGGCCTCGATTGGCCTTGCGGAATATAAGAGCGGGGACATGACGGCGAACGTTGTAAAGCGCGCCGACAAGATGATGTATGCCAATAAGCAGGAATTTAAGAAGAAGTACGGCAGCTACAGGAATTAGGGAGGTACAATTATGAATATGACCGAAAATGCAAACCTGATCGAATTTTTACAGGCTATAGGCTGGACAGATGAGCAGATAACGAATCTGATGCTGGTTGTTGAAGGCCGCCGCTCCATAGCTGACGGGGAAAAGCGGCATGAAGAAGCGCGAAATTAAAAGTCCAACTCCTTCTTTCTGAAAACCAGCATCATCAGCAGCAGGGGCAGGAGTATATAGGCGAGAAAGCCCGTTAAATAGAGGGCAGCGCCCTCCGTGGGAAGACCCAGCACGAAATCTGTAAGAGCCATTCCGGCGATGCTTCCGAAATAATAACGGTCGATATGCAATACCGCCACGGGTGTTGAGTCGGGAAAGAGCAGGAAGGCTGTCGGAATCAGCAGATTAAAGGCTGAGTAAACAAGGACGGACAAGGGTATGCTCCAGGTAATGAACAGGAAAAGGGCGGAAACGGTAAGGTAGCCCAAGGTCCTGTACAGGCCTGTAAAGACCGTGAGATAGACTAAAGTCCCCTGGCTCTGAGTCAGACCGGCACCGGAAATGAGCTGGAATATGAAGATGAACAGGGACATTACCGCATTGAGCATTACAGAGATTATTACGGTGTCCAGAAATTTTGCGAGTATCAGCTTTTCCCGTGTCAGTCCGCGGCCTATGGCTGTGATCATTGTCATGGAGCGGACCTCCTCCCCGTAAACGTATACAAGGGTAAGGATTCCGAAGACAAACTCCAGAAAGGGGATGGCGAACCCCATCGCATAGGTGAAGATCGAGCCGTCCCAGACAAAGGCGACCTTAAAGCCTAATGCGGACGCTCCAAGCAGGAGGATTCCCAGCCCCAGGCAGATCCATAATAGCTTTTTATGCATGATCCGGTTTATGTCGGCGCTGATGAGCCTTCTCATAGTGACAGCTCCTTTCTCCTAAAGCATACTGCCGTCAGGAGCAGTACGGGGCAGATATATAAAATGATGGCTGCCGGCAGCTGCCAGGCGGTATTGCCCGCTTCTATGGCGGCATAGCCCCTGTCCAGCAGACCGTAAAAGGACACATCCAAAACTGCTATGTGAGTTTCCTCCTGAACTGCCAAAAGGACGGGCTCCATAATATATATCAGCAGAAAGTCTGCCAGGATCCCAACCACCATATTCCATCCCATCAGAATAAAAAACGCTGTTATCGCCAGAATTATCAGGAGCTTAGTCCATCTGAGCGCCAGATATACTGCCAGCATTTCATACTGTCTGGGGGTCAGGACTAATTCCATCAAAAAGCTTTTAAAATGTATCATAAGATACAGGCCGAAAAACAGGGGTGCGGACAGACAGGCGCAGTCTATGAACTTCCCCAGAATAAGCCTGCTGCGGGACAGCCCCCGCCCTATGACGCCCTGCATCGTCCCTGAGTGTAGCTCATCTCCGTAGACAGACAGAAGGACCGGCAGGGATATAAGCATAATTCCGACAAAGTTTACAAAGTCGTGTATATGTTCAATGTTTTCAGAGGGCTCCGCATCTATGGTCCAGAAAAGGAACCATAAATACAGGATGGCGGCAAAGACGTGATAGCCTGGCTTTCGGAAGATCCGCCGCAGATCCCCATGAATCATCCTCCTCATAGGGGCGTATCCTCCCTCTCAGCGGGGGCGGCCGCGTCCTCCTCCGGCAGAGCGTCGGAAGCCGCTTTCTTCAGCGTCTCAGCCGGCATCTCCTCCTTCGGCGGCGTGATCAGGTTGAAGTAGTAGTCCTCGAGCGAGGAGCGCTCCTCCACCTCCCGGAGAATTTGGACTCCTCCGGCCGAAAGGAGCTCCCGGGCCTTCGGCAGGTCGTCGATAACGATCTCCACAGCCTGGTGCTTGTCCTTAAGGTCCTCCTGGGTTATCTCCCGGACCACGACTCCCTCATTGACGATGCCGAAGCGGTCGGCAGTATGCTCCAGCTCGCCAAGGATGTGCGAGGATACGATGACCGTCATATTGAATTCGTCCCGAAAACGTTTTATCATGTGGCGCACGTCGGCAATGCCCTGAGGGTCCAGGCCGTTGGTGGGCTCATCGAGTATGAGTATCTCGGGATTTCCCAGTATGGCGTTGGCTATGCCTAAGCGCTGCATCATTCCCAGAGAGAAATTTTTAAAGGGCTTCTTCGTATCCGGCAGCTCCACAAGCTCCAGCACCCGCTTTATCTCGCGGGAGATCTCCCGCTTTGGAATACCCTTTACTGTGGCGTAATAGTAGAGATTTTCCCTTGCAGACAGGTATTTATAGAACCTGGCACCCACCAGGAAGCCTATCTTATTCCGGTTTTTCAGGAGCTCTCTGGTATTTCTGCTGCCTGTTATGGAGACCGTGCCCCCGTTCATTTCGGAGAGTCCCAGGATCATTTTAAATATGGTCGTCTTTCCGGCGCCGTTCTTGCCGATAAGCCCGTAGATGTCCCCGCGGTTTACCTGCATATTTACGCCGTTTAAGACCTGGTGCCTGCCGTATCTCTTTTTTATATCTTTAAGCTGTATTACAGCCTCCGTTATTAATGAGCTTTTTGTCCCCGGTAATATCTGATTTACAGCTTCATAGTTGCCCCATTCCTTATCAATGCTCACCAGACCGCTATTCTCCTTTCCTTTTCGAGGTACATCCCGTCTCCGGGCCTTATATCATAGGTTTCCAAAAATTCATCAAACTGCTGCAGTCCCACGTTTATCCTGTAGAAATTCAAGGGGTGTGAATCCACGTTGAAGCTGCTGCTCTCCGTTTCCGGCTCATACTGGGCCGCCCAGCAAAGGGCGTAGTGGCGGAAGAATTCGTCGTAGTTGAAGTCCTTATCATCTTCGGCGAGCTCAAGCATACATTTTACCCCGCCCATATCGGCCGTGGCCTCTCCGCAGACGAGGCTCCCGTTACAGGCGCCCGAGGCCTCGTAGGGGTATAAAGTAGAATAATAGGCCGAAACCTTGTCCATACGGTCCACGAACTTCAGCTTATCGTCCTCCGGGAGCCAGTCCTCCTCGATTCCCTCCTTGTTGAAGCGGGCTCCGCCGTCGTCAAAGCCGTGGGTTATCTCGTGGCCTACGGTAGTGCCTATCCCCGCCAGAAGCTGCTCATCGGTCATTTCGGGATAGAATTCGGGGTCGTTTATTATCCCTGAGAAAATATATATCCCGTTGGTCAGGGGATCATACATGGCGTTGCAGATAGTGGTGCTGAGCTCCGTGTCGTAGGGGTCCCAGACCTCCCGGTCAAAGGGCATGAGGGCGCGCTCCGAGCGCAGGCGGTTGTAATAGCGGGAGCAGTCGAGGGCGGCGTCGAGAAAGGTCCCTCCCTCCTCCTTCGGAGTTATATTAAGCTTCGAATAGTCCACGAGCTCAGTGCTGGGGTAGATTACGTGTATGCTCATGGCTTCGAGCTTCTCGAGGCAGGCCTTTTTCCCCTCCTCCGAAAGCCAGTCCTCCTCCGAGAAAATATCCTTAAACTCTTCTATTATCTTCTCCGTCATGCCGTAGAGTCTTTCATATTCCCCGGCATCGGTATATTTTTCCACGTACAGCTTGTCCATGGCCGCAACCATGGGACCCTGGGCGATGTATTCGTCAAAGAGGATCGAGTCGGGGTCGGACTCCTCCTCTTCGCCGGCTTCAGCCTCTCCGCCGTCGCCCGCTTCGCCATCTTCCTCTTCCTCGCCGCCCTGAAGCTCCGGCTCCACGACATAGTCTCTGTAGGCGGCGTATTCATAGGATTCCTTACTCAGATATTTCTCGGAAAAAAGCAGATAGTGTACGATAAACATGGCTTTGATATTTTCCAGGTCCACGGAAAGGTCGATCTTTGACAGCCCTTTAAGGTATCTGGAATCCGCAACGAAGCTGTCTCTGCCCCGGTAGCCCCAGGCGTCGAGATATTCTCCAAGTGGATAGTCTCCTGCTGCTTCGGCAAGCTCGGAGCGGGTACGGGTATCCTCGTCCTCAAAGGAATATAAGGTATCGATCGTCCTGCGGGACATCTTAGCTGCGAGTTTTTTCTCTATTTTGTAGCAGCCGCTTATAATATCTGTTATCTCGCTGCCTTCATAGCCGAGCCCTGAGAGCATGTAGTCTATGGAGTTCTCGATATACTCCTTATATCTCAGTCCGCTGGCATTGATGGCAAAGTAATAGTCGTAGCCGGCGGCCTCCGTTTCCAGGGCAAGCTGCGGGACAAAGAGATAGACCGCGTAGGTATCGGGGTCCTCATAGGAACGATGGGCCGAATTGACAGTAATAAGCGCCTCTCCCAGCGGATTGGCTTCCGGGTCATTCATCCACGAGCGCAGCTCCTCCGCCGAGGAAATATTCCTGATAGAATCGATATAGGGCCGAAGAGGCTCCACTCCGGCCTTGTCCCGCCCGTCCCAATCCTGCGCCAGAGCGGCGTATTTCTTAAGCTCCCGGGCCTCCTTGCTGGTAAGAGTGGGGTCCTCGAGGAGGGCCTTTTTATTGTTCAGTATGACCTCGTCTATCGCATCCAGCGTAGAGGTCTCCTCCCCCTCCTCGACTGAAAGTATCCAGTCCTTGTTGGCCGCGGCGGCGTAGTCGTCCTGAAGCCGGATATTATCGTTTTCCGATACGCTTCCGATGAGGTCAGAATCCACCCACTTATCTCCGGGCTCATCCCCGACCGCAAGCTCCTCTGCCTCGCTGCAGCCGCT
>CAMNBW010000054.1 GCA_946533525.1 uncultured Lachnospiraceae bacterium | reverse complement strand
AGGAATATCAATGCAGCAAGGGTAAGGACCGTCGAAAGATGCTGAAGTACGGTTCCCGGATAGTGCACAAAAATATGAAGGGCTTCCCCGGTGTAAACCCGCAGCCGCCCATTATCCCCTTCCGGGCTGACTTCAAGGCGCTCTCCCGTCTCGGTATTAACAGCTTCATAGCCCTTATAGTAAAGGAAGGGCACGTCAAGATACTCCTCAGCTCTGTCCATATCTATATAAAGCGAATTCCTGTCACGCCGCACAGGAAGCTTCTCGCCCGAGGAAGTGTAGGCCACACCCGCGTCATCGCTCAGCCTGTGACGGTTCTCCGCGCCCTCCGGAAGCCACTCGCCCCCTATTACATTTTCGGTATACCGGGCATAGGCATAGTAGTCGTCTGAGTAAGAATAGTAGCCCTCCTCGTTTCTGGAATAATTGCCTACGGCAGAAATAATCATTACCGCCACCACGATAAGCATCGCCAGTTCCGAAGCTCCCGCTCCGTCTCCCTTAAAGCCCTTAACAAATTCATCAATGTAGATACCCGCCGAAACAGAAAGGAGCGGACCGGCTATTATAAAAGACCTCCAGGGAAACTGCAGGAAGGACAGCTCGTCCTGAAGCCGGCTCCAGGGAATGAGCCCGGTTGAAGACAACATAAATAAAACTCCGAGAACAGCGCAGAAATCCGCAAACCGGGGGAAGCGCTTATGGGACACAAAGACCGCGGGAAGCAGCAAAATAAACGGTGCTATCCCCATCCCGGGAACGGAATTCTTAAAAACATCCTTAAGGAGCAGTTTTTCGTAGTTCAAATCGAAGACAGATTCGGTAAAACGAAAGCTCATACTGAGGAGCTGTTCGAGCATTGGCATCCAATAAAAGGCCGTAAGAGCCAACACCAAAAGCAGCGTAAATATCAGCCTTACAAATACGTTGACCGGGTTCTCTTCAAACCTGTTGTTTGCAGGAGTGACATCCCTGATCTCACCGGCGCTTTCATCGTAAAGCCGCGTAACCCCGCCGCTGTCCAGGATAACTTCAGGCGATGAATTCAGATCGGGCTTAGGAATATTCCTTACCTTGCGGATATATCTGCACACATAGAAAACAAGCCCAAGGGCACACAGGATGATGCAGTAGAGAGTGGTTATAGTGTGGCAAAGAACTACTCCCACCGCTCCCAAACCCAGTATCTGCGGCTTTTTGAAATCCCTGTATATCAGATCGTAGATACCCGCGATTATGAAGGGAACAAAGATGGCTGCGGTAAATTCGCCAAGAGCCGCGCGCGTATATATATCGTCTATATGATACTGGTACAGAACCGTTACGGCCATCGCCGTCAGCGAGGCCAGGGAGCTTCGGGTAATGTATCTTGCGCAGAAAAATGAACTTATAATGGTCATTGCGATACATACCGCGACAAAAATATGATAGGACAGATTGATCCCCACTCCCAGGACACGCAGGAGCGCCGGGATATAGAGCAGAAAATCGGGATAAAACATCGAGCTTGCATATCCCTCGCCGCCGAAAAAGAGCATATTTACACGGAGAAAGGGAAGACCGTTTTCTATTCCGGTCTTTAAGGCCTCTATCCGCAAAAGATGATAATCGATGTCGTGCCCGTTTATGCAGTTTACCGTCAACAGCGGCAATACCGCGGTTACGAAAACGATCAGCATAAGGACCACTTCCCGCCGGCTCACCGCAAAAAATTTTTTCATAGCTTACTTATGCTTTCCTTCTTAAGATCGCGTGAACCTCGGAGGCGAATTCATTCTTGTCAACCACAAGCTGCAGGTCGTCTATCATGTTTAAAAACTTCGGTGCAAAATATTCCTTTAAAGCGGAGTTGCCGTTCTGATCCAGGCTTACGCAGAGCATCCTGTACATATCCATCATATCCGAGCCGAATTTCCAGGTCCTCCCTACGCTAAAGCCCATCTTCTCCGCCATGAATTCAAGGGATTTATCGGAAAAGAGATGGGTATGGGTTCCTCCGGCATGCCTGTTATAGCAATGCTGGTTCGCCGCTTCAAAAACACAGCTCATGGAGAAGCAGGGCACCGAAAGATACACGTACTCAATATTCGAATTTCCCCGAATAGCCGATAAGATCTCATCCAGATTTATTATATGTTCAAAAACACCTATGCCGGACAGCACATTAAAATCCGCTTTCTCAATAATGCCGGCTATTGCTTCGCTGTCCACAGCCCTTAATATCTCGGCCTCGGCCATTTTGTTGGCAAACTCCACCTGCGCCTTCGAGATCTCTATTCCGAGAGCGCGGATTCCCAGCTCCTGACAGGCCCGCACAAAATACCCGCTGCCGGCTCCGTCGTCCAAAAGCTTGATGTCTTCCTGCTCAAGCCCCCAGCCCTTCAAGGTATCCAACAAAAATTTCGCCTTGGGAATATAGATATTTTCCATGCGGTTTAAGTAGGCGGCCTTGTCCGCCTCGGAGTAGTTATATTCATAATTATCCGTTATATAAACAGCTTTGGCGAAATCCGGCGTGTCCTCATACCTTGAATTCACATGGCCGCATTTCCCGCACAAAAAATAGTCCATCCTCTGGCTAGTATACAGCTTCTCGCCGCTTATGGGCTCGCCGCATATCTTACAGACCTTTCTCTCCGGCTGGCGCAAAAGAGCGTCTGCCTGGTGGCTGGACAATTCAAGCATCTTGTCATTGTGCTCAAAAAAATCATTCTTGATCTTAAGGATTTCTCCCACACTTTTTCCGTAAATATTATCATTCATTATTTATATCCACTTTTAAAGAATTTATATATAATATGCAATATGAAATATGTATAATATACAAATCGTATTATAGCATAAAAAAATAAGGCGGGATATATCAATGAATACGGTGATAGTCACAGGCGCTGCCGGTTTTGCGGGCTGCAACCTTACTGAAAAACTCATAGAGCACGGATATACGGTTTACGCCATATTGCGGCCGGGTTCAGGTCACAATAAGCGGCTCGAACCGCTTTTAACAGGCGGCAGGCTTAATTGCATCGAACTGGATATAAGCGATATATCGGCGCTGCCGGACACTCTTGCACCGTGCAAGCCTGACACCTTCTATCACCTGGCCTGGGTCGGAGGCCGGGACGATTTTAAGGTGCAGTATGACAATATCGGCGATACGATAAACGCTCTGGAAGCCGCTTCGGCCCTGGGCTGCACTCGGTTTATCTGCACCGGTTCCCAGGCCGAGTACGGTATCACCGATAAAACGCAGACCGAGGATATGATGCCAAATCCCTTCAGCGCTTACGGCGCCGCCAAAACCGCCGCAATGTATCTTTCAAAGCGCAGGGCAGAGCAGCTTGGACTTCAGTGGATATGGGGGCGGATCTTCAGTCTTTACGGAAAATACGAGCCTGAGCATACTCTGGTACGGTATGTGATAAACAGCCTTAAAAACGGCGAGGAGCCGCATGTGACCCCCGGGCTGCAAAACTGGGACTATCTGGATGCCGGCGACTGCGCAGAAGCCCTAATCGCCCTGGGCGAACATGGAAAAGCCGGAGAAATCTATAATATTGCAAACGGAGATTTCAGACCCCTAAAAGAATTTATTGAGATCATCGCAAGGTCCGTAAATACCTCCCGGGCCGCAGCTTTCGACCCGCACAAAAACGCAGAAGGTTCTTCTGTCCCCACGATTCACTATGATAAAACGGCCGAAGCGATAGTCTCACTTCAGCCGTCAGTTGATAAAATAAAACGCGATACGGGATGGAAGGCCAGGGTCAGGTTTGGAGAATAATATCGCAGATCCTGTCCACTTCTTCCAGCGCCAGATCGGCAAACATCGGCAGGGTCAGCACTTTGTGGCTGACATCAAGGGCCACCGGGGTCAGATTGGAATTATACTTATCCCTGTAGCAGTCGAATTCACTGGTCAGGGGATAAAAATACTTCCTTGAATAGATCCCGTTTTCAGCAAGGAGCTTTTGAATTTCATCCCTGGTCTTTGCGAACTGCGTATCCACCACTATAGGAAAATATGCGTAATTACTCTTTACCTCCGGCCTTATTTTATTTAATCTGAGGCCTTTTACGCCCTCAAGGCGCTCTGTATATCTTTCATAGACGGCTTTTCTTTTCAGGATCTCAGCATCAAGGTGGCGAAGATTACAAAGTCCCATGGCTGCACAGAATTCATTCATTTTCGCATTGCCGCCTGTTTCAACGATACGCTCTTCATCGAGAATCCCGAAGTCTCTCAGATAATGAAGGGTATCTGCCAGGCTTTTATCCTTGAAAACCGCTGCCCCGCCCTCTATGGTATGAAACACCTTGGTCGCATGAAAACTGAAACAGGAGATGTCGCCAAAATTACCGATGCCGACACCGTCAAGGGTTTCGCCGAAGGCATGGGCGGCGTCGTAGATCACCTTAAGCCCGTGTCTGTCTGCTATGGACTGTATCTCCTCCACATTGCAGATATTTCCATATACATGCACCGGCATTATCGCAGAGGTCTTATCGGTTATGAGCGCCTCTATCCCGGAAACGTCCATTGTGTAATCCGAAGGGTCAATATCGCAGAATACCGGTGTAAGCCCGGTTCTCACAATCGCATGAGTAGTAGACGCAAAAGTAAAGGGAGTGGTAATTATCTCCCCTTCCAGCTTCAGCGCCCTTATGGCATTTTCCAGAGCCATATGTCCGTTCACGACCAAAGAAACACAGGGAACTCCCAGATACTTCTGCAGCTCCTCCGTAAGCTCATTATGCTTTGTGCCCATATTGGTCAGCCAATGAGTATCCCATATGGATCTTATCTCTTCAATATATTCATCCAGCGCCGGCATCGACGAACGTGTAACCAGAGTCGGCATGTCAGTTTATCACTTCCTTCTTATCCCGTTGACGGAGTTTCCCGTCCTTTACCTCGTAGATTATATCACAATTCCTGATAGTAGTTAGGCGGTGTGCGATGATGATCATAGTCTTCGTCCCCGACAGGGCATCGATGGACTCCATAACTGCAGTTTCCGTATCGGTATCCAGGGCCGAGGTCGCTTCATCGAGGATCAGCACCTCCGGCTCCCTGTAGAGCGCACGGGCGATCCCTATACGCTGCCTCTGACCGCCGGAAAGCTTGATGCCCCTGTCGCCCACTATAGTATCAAGGCCATCCTTCTGCTCCCTTACATAGCCGTCCAACTGCGCCTCCTTGAGCGCCCTCCAAAGCCTGTCGTCATCAATATCCTTCGGATCCTGACCAAAGGCCACATTGGCACGTATCGTATCATCCATCAGATATATTGCCTGGGGAATGTAGCCCACTATTCTATGCCAGGCATGCAGATGTTCATAGACGTCAATGCCATCGGCATAAATATGGCCCTGCTGGGGCTCCAAAACCCCCAGGATAACATCCGCCAGAGTAGTCTTTCCCGAACCGGAAGGGCCTATAAGGGCTACGGACTTATTCTTCGGAATGGTCAGGGAAATGTCGTCTATGATGGTTTTATCCGGATTCGAAGGGTAATAAAAGCTGATGTTTTTAACCTCCAACCCCTTTTGAAGCTCAATCTTCGTATCATCCGTATTGTCCCGAAGCACCTTCTGCCGAAGCTCCTCTATCCCCAACAGATCCCTGTAAACAGCTTCGAGAGAGGGCTTATTATACATTATCGCAGTAACATTATTGCTTATCCTGTTAAAGGAGGGCAGCATTCTTATGGCCGCCACCGCAAAGACGGAAACTATCGGGATAAAGCTTGCTATATTTGCGCCCAGATATATTCTGACGGAGATAAAGCCCAGCAGGCCGCAGATGCAGACCGTTTCCATTACAGGACGCGGAGCTATGCCGTAGAGCAGCTGCCTTCTCTGCAGACTGACCTGCCGCCTGTAGGCCGCATCATAGTTGTCCAGAAAATACTTTTCCCTGTTTGTGACCTTTACTTCCTTGATCCCCCCAAAGGACTGGGACACCCACTTATATAAAAGCGCACCCACTTTGCGGTTCTCCTCTCCAAGCCTTGTCATACGCTTTCTTAAAACCAGAACTACCACCAGCATAAACAGGGTCAGAAGAACTATTACGGCAATTGTCGTCGCCACATCCTGCATCAGAAGGAAGACCACCAGCGCAGCACAGGTCACGCCTTCCGTAAAAAGCTGAATGACATTTAAGACCACCTGAAAAAAACCATTTACATCCGCAGTGACATTTCTCTGCAGCTCCGCCACGTTGTGGGAGGTATGAAAGAGATAGTCCTGGCTCAGATAGCACTCCATGAGCCGGTAGGACACACGCCTCTGGTTATTATAGGTATAGCGGTACTGAAGATTATACATAAAAAGAATATATATATTCTTAACTATATATACCGCAATCAATGTAACAGCCATCAGCAGGATAAAGGTGCGCACATCGTTAATATTGAGGAATTTAGCCAGTTTTGAATAATTATTATCCTCATTCAATATATCCGGATCGGTCACCACGGTTATCAGCGGCAATACCGCCGACACACCCAGGGTCTCGAACAAAGCCCCGATGATAATGGCTGCCAATAAGATCAGCAGCCTTATCTTCTGGCCTCTGTCCAGAACATAATTGATTTTTTTTAGCATCTGAATGCCCATCGAGCATCTACCTCATAATTCTTTTCCGGGGGTATTCGAAAACCTAAACCCTTTCAAAATCCGAAGCGGGGTGCTTGCAGATCGGACAGATGAAGTCCTCAGGAAGCTCCTCCCCGACATATTCATAGCCGCAGATACGGCAGCGCCAAACCGTTTTCCCGTCCACCTTTTTGCCTGTATCTTCCGGCTTGGGCTTTATATTTGACTGATAGTAGGTATAAGTTGCAGAAGGCGTATCGCTCAATATATCCATATCTGTTACGTCGGCTATAAACATCGTGTGAGTTCCCAGATCGACGGTGTTTATGACCGTGGCGCTGATATAGGCGTTCGTGCCCTCGGTAATTATCATGGCTCCGTTTTCAGCCCGCTTGCACGAATCAAAGCCGGCAAACTTATCCACGTCCCGTCCCGACTGAAAACCAAAGCGCTTGAAGAGCTCAAAAGACGCCGCTTCGCTGATAATAGACACAGTAAATTTTCCGCTCTCCTTAACCATATCATGTGTAAAATTCGCTTTATTTATCGTAACCGATATTCTGTTAGGCTCCGAAGTCACCTGAATAGCCGTATTCGTAATGCAGCCGTTGTCCTTATCCCCACGCCGTGCGGTAACAACAAACAATCCATATGAAAGTTTAAACATTGCCTTGTTATTCATCTGTTCATCCTCCTTTTTCAAAAAATTGTTATCCTGTTTTTACGTTTCCCAAATCCCATTTACCGTGATTATCGTCCACGCCATAGTTATTCATATTGTATCATCGTATGCCTTTCTCCACAATGGGCGGGGAGTGGGTAGGGTATTAGTCCAATAATTCCATGATCTTAATCGCGCTCAATATTCAGTTTTTATCAAACAGCTCTATCTTGCAGCTATGTGTCTTTGCCTTTTCATCGTACCACTGCCTGCATTCCTCAAAATCAACCCCGTACTCTTTACAAAGCCCCCGGACTTCCTCTTCTTTAAACCCTATAAATCCGGCAAGCTGCTTGGAATTCAGTATTGTATATTCTTTGAAATTATTCAGTTTACTCTGTACCTTATCTCTGACTATCGGCAAAATCCCGGTAAGATATGCCAGTGAAATTGCAGGACGAAGTGTATCGCTCTTAAAAAGCCCATTTAAAAAACCAAGATATTCATCAAAAAGCTTTTGGTCGACCTGTTCACGGACCAGAACATCATATTCATCCATTATAATAACAAAAGTTTCCCCGGTAGCCGCATAGACCTTCTGAATGCATCTTGCGACAGTGTCATCATTTTCAAAAACAATACCGGGAAACTCTTCCCGCATTTCCTTTCTTATATCTGAGGTCAGAACCATAAGCATTCTGCTTTTATCCGTAACATTCTGATACTCACTGTTCATATCAAGCTTTATAACATTAAACGCATTCCGTTTGGATTCATACCCGGGATCGGACGCTATCTTCAGATTTTTAAAGAGCTCCGATGAATCACAGCCCTTTGAGTAATACGCTGATAGCATATTGCCGGCGATAGTCTTTCCAAACCTCCTGGGACGTGACATACAGATATACTTATTTCCCTTGTCTATGAATTTGTTTGTCACAGCTATCATCAGAGATTTATCCACATATACATCTCCTGACATTATACTTCTGAAATTTTCATTGTTCGGATTAAGATATATTCCCATGTCGGCCCTCTATATTCATCATTATCCAGTCAACTTACTTTTTCCACTTAATAAATCTATATTATTAAACTCCCTCCGCAAAG
>CAMNBW010000053.1 GCA_946533525.1 uncultured Lachnospiraceae bacterium | reverse complement strand
GTCATGGAGGTAAGGGAGCTTACACAGGATAATATAAAGGATTATGAGGGCATAGTACGACCCGATGCGGCGGAGGATATCGGCAGAGCCAATTACAAAGGCTTTGCGCTGCATGAGGAGAATGGCGGGGAGCCCGACGCGGCAATGATCTGGAAATTAAAGGGGATTGACAGCAGTCAAAAACAAGCAGAGATCAAGTGGTTTTTTGCGGAAAATGAGGAATATTGCCGGCTGCTTTTTAAGGAATTTGAAGCAAAGGCAGCAAAGGAGGGGGTCGGAGAAGTATATCTGGAGATGCCCTTAGGCGACGAGATGAGCGAAGAGACGCTGGAGCGCTTAAATTATCATATGGCTCTCGATGAAAGCAGGATATTAAGGGTAAGCATGGAGCAGTGCAGGGCGCTAATCAGGGACAAACAGCCGGAGAACAGCAGGATAAAGCCACTTTCGGAGCTTTCCTTAAAGCAGTTTAACAAGGCAATAGCCGTAGTTAAGAGTAAGGGCGATCAGGGTTCCTTCGGGGCGGAGGATTTTGACACACTTCCGATGTACTGGTATGACCCGGATATATCCTGTGCCCTCTTCAATGAGGACGGGAGACCCAAGGGACTTCTGCTCATTCATGAGACGGCACTGCGGATGCTCAAAGTGGAGCTTTTCTTTGCGGAAGGCAGGGAGGCTCGTGCACATCTGGTGGATATGATGGATTTTACCGTAAGGGCAGCCCTGGAAAAATTTTATCCCGAAAAAGAGATAGACATAGACAGGGAGGGAGAATCCGCCCGGGCAATTACGGAGAGGCTCTTCCCCGGGGTTCACGGCAGCGAGGTCGTTACCGCCTTGAAAGATCTTAAATAAGCAGGAAATTTATAACAAAAAAACCTCTGCCATTGCGGAGGTTTTTTTCGTATAATAGTGTAGATACAAGTATATTAAAATTCTCGGAGGACAGTTTAACTATGATAGGTCGTGAGATACCAAATGATCCCATTCAGATCCAGAAGCAGAAGGAAAAGGTGGAGATAAATACCACCGGCAGTCAGGAGTCAAAGCAGAGGCAGGAGATAAAGTCGGAGAATCCCATTCCTGTGGCGCCCCAAAACCTGACGGAGGACAATGCGCTACAGATGAGCGCCATAAAGGTAAACGTACAGAGACTTACAAGGAATGAGCTCGCTGAGAATACCATAATGAATTATGACGCAAAGATAAAGGAGGAAGCAAAGACCTCCGCTATCGTTCCGGGGATAGAGACGGAAAGCTTCAGTGAGCTCTTAAAGAGGATGCAGGAGGATACTCACAAGAAGTCCGCTTCATTCGAAATGATGGAAAGGAGCATCAGTACTATAGTCAGTCTCAAGACGAAGAATACGGCTGCAAGAGGGGATAAGTCCGGCAAAAAAAGTGAGCTGGATTACAGGGATGTATTGAGCATAGCAGAGAGTGTTGTAAGGGAATATAAGATAGATCATGCCAGAATGTTTTTCCTCCAGGATCATGCAAAGGCACGCTATAAGATAAGCTGCCGCCTGCTTGACCTCATCCTTGGACTGCGCAAGGAGATAAATGCTGCGATAATTAAGGATCTCGAGGGAGACAAACAGGAGGCAGAGGGGCAGAAGAGCGCCGAGAGTACCTTGGACGACATCATCGAGACCGGTGCCTTTACCGCGGCAGAGGCCGGAAAGGAAATGAAGGACTGGCTTAAAAATGACAGGAAGTATAAGGACGTATTAAAGAGGATAGTGGAAAATAAGGAGGAGCTTAAGGGAGACAGGGAGGTGCTGCTTAAATTCCTGGAGGATAAGAACAGGCTCTTAATTGCCAATCAGGTCACTCTTTCCATAGTATGCGACGAACATCCCGAGCTTACGGCGAAGCTGCCCGGAATGAAGATAAGGCTCAGGAAATTTATCGACGATAAGCTTAAGACCTCCGAGGAAACCCAGGAGAAGATATATTCAGAGGTCAGGGAGTTCAGGGAATTTATAAGCAACAGCCTGGAGGAGTACAGGGAAGAAAATAAGGAGCTTATAGAACAGGTCAACAGAAGAAAGGACGCCTTTTTAAAGGCGACCAGGGCGGACTCGGCCGATGAGACCCTGTGGAGAAGGGCGGAGCTTGAGAACCTCCTTATGAACAGCTCTATCTCCGACGAGGTATTTAACAGCAGGGTCGCAGAGCTTTCCGATCAGAAGAAGGAGAACGAGCGCATAATCGACGATATCATAGACAACTCGACCTATTCCACGCTCTTAAAGACTCCCCTTAAGATCAAGATAAGGGAGAAGATGGGTTCGCTCCTCATTTTCGGAGGAGAGCTGGAGATCGCCGATATGGCCAGAAAATATTATGACATAAGGGGGTATCTCTGCCCCGATGAGCTGGCAGCGGAGAAGGCGGTGGAGGATCTGAGGAAGAGCTGGCGCGTAGCCGATTATTTAAGGGATGCGTTTATGATACATATTGCCGGAGGCGGTAATTCAAAGGCAGTAGCCAAGATGAGCTATAAGGAGCTCAATAAAAAGGCGAGGACCTTTGAGGGCAGCATGATACGCTCATATATGATCATTGAGCGCAGCGGCATCAAAAATAAGAAGCTCACGCCTACACAGTGGAAGGAATTTGATGCGGTAAGGCGCTTCCCCGGAAACTACAGCGCAGAGCTCCTTAAAAAGACCTTAAAGGTCATAGAGGATGCGTCAGGAACAGAGGATAAGATCTCCTACAATCAGTTCCAGAGACAGGCCAATACCAGGCAGAGCAGGGGAGTAGGTCTTTCGGCAAGGATCCTGGGGGATCAGTTCATAAACCATGAGGAGCTAAAGGACGTCTTAAGCAAGGAGGAGAAGGCCTATCTTAAGGGAAATGTGATGGCGGAGCTCTTCGGCTCAGAGGAGGCCGCAGCCTTCCTTGAATACAGCACTGCCTCCGAGATAAAGAAGATGGCAGCAATAATGCGTAAAAACATTATTGCGAACAAGGATAAGATAAAGGACTTACGGGACGACGACAGCTACGATAAGACAGTAAAGCTTAAGGCTCTGGCAAAGCTTGCCGCAGCCGGAGACAACGTTGAAGAGGGCACCTTTGAAAAATTCCTCGAGCAGGAGCAGCATGAGTTTGACGAACAGGTCGAGCTTACAGAGGAACTGAAGGTGCTTAGGGATTATCAGAATAAAAAGCCCGTAAGCCGTGAGATCCGCCTTAAGGGTGAGAAGTTCAAGGCCATCAACAGAAAGTTTAAGGAATATGAGGGCGGAAGATACGAGGTCTTAGGCTACGAGCTCATGCGCCAGCCGAAATATTACAGGACCATCATGGCCTTAAATCCCGATCAGGTCGATGAATATATAAAGAACTATATCGATCCCGTATATAAGAATCTGGGCGAGGCCATGAAGAAGAATAAATCCGGAAGAGCGGTGATGCGCGCGTATTTCAGGAGGGATTTCGAGATCATCTCCAGCGGAAAGCTTACCGGGACCGTGATGGAATGGAACAGACGGCTGGATGCCTTCTTTAAGACCATAAATACCGAGGATATCGGTCAGGGTATGACTATAGAGAAAAACATAGAATACTCTATCAGAGATACCTACAATGAGCTTATACGCCGCCATGGAAAGAAGTCCTATACGATCGATCAGGTATATGGCTGCGCAAATTTCCTTGTACAGTTAATGTACGACGACATGGAGAGGTTCAGTATCCTTGCCGACGGCAAGAATATGCGCGGAAATCTCATAGCTGCGACGGAGCGTTACGAAGAGAACAGGCAGAAGGCCGAGAGGATCTTTACCGAGAGGCTTAAGGACGCAGCGTGCCCTTTCAGCAGCGAGGATGAGAAGAGCCAGGTAATAAGATATGCGCAGTTCAGGCAGTTTGCGATAAGGCATCTGTATCTGGACACTAAATTCGAGGAAAATGCCTTAAAATATATCAAGGAATTTGAGGATGACTACAGGCTCGCCAATAATATTGAAAAGGCGCCGGACAATATAAACGAGATCCGCCAGGACGTGTTAAACAGGCAGGATCCGGCACTGGCTGCCGGGCTTAAGAAGAGCTACTTAGGCTTAAGCGGACAGAGGATTCAGGGCATCTTAAACGATATTTACGCGCAGAAGTCACTGGTAAATATCGGAACAGAGCACAACGTGGACTTAAGCCATGCTTCGCAGAATGTGGTACGCGACCACCTGACACATAAGCTATCGGCCCGCTTCGGTGAGAACCTAAGCCCCATGCTCATCAACTGCATAGTGGAAAGAAATTTGATGAGCGCCGGGATGGAGCTTGCCAACAGGACTCCGGGCTTAAGCTTCATATTGAAGAAATTAGATGTGGAGGGGGGAGCCCGGGTAATTGAAAATGCACAGTGGCTTACACTGGTGCGGGACGCACTTTCACAGCCCGATGCGGACGAGGAGCCGGTAAGCGAGGACGAATTAAACCTTATGCTGGTCAATGTCTATCGCCATGATAAGGATTTCATTGATGAAAAAGCAGGGGTTCATAACGGCGGACGTAAATTTATAAAGGACAAGCCCTGGTACAGGGCCTTCCGTGCAAATTATAAGGAATTAAAGAAGCTGGAGGCTCTTAAGATAAATGATCCTTCACTGGAGCAGGAAAGGGAGGGCTTAAGCCGGGACTTAAGGGGACTTCTGGCAACGGGTCTGGGAGTCACTGATCAGGATGCCAAGGCAGAGGACAGCTTTAAGGAAATAGCGCAGAGGGCGGTTCGCTACATTACCTTTACCGCGGACTTTTACTCTCTCATAGGCAAGAGGCTGGAGGCGAACGAAACTTATAAGGGACTCAATGATTTTGCGAAGCACACCTTTACGGAGAAGATTCGCGCTTACTATAATGCAGACTTCATGGCGGACTTAAGCGCTTCAAAGGTTGAAGAAACCGGGGTCAACGCCGCAAAGTGGACAGAGAAGCTCGACGACCTTATCAAGGATAAGCACAGGATGAAGTACATCAAGGGTGCGGAAATGGCTGTAAACAGCGAGACTCTTGCGATGAAAAACTCCAACTTCGCCGAGACCATGGGGTGCGAGGCCATAGATAAGGTCATCCAAAAATACGCATGGAGGGGACAGAGGAACAAGTATAATGCCCTTTCGCTGGAGCAGAAGGAGCTCTTCGCCCTTGCACTCATGCTCATGGACAAGAGTGCTACGGGTACCGACGGAGGCTCCAACGACGTGCTTTACAATCCGGAGCTCAGGAAGAAGGAGACTACCTCGAGACTTGCGGAGCTAACGAAATTCATGGCCGGGCAGGAATATGACTTCAAAATAGATTATGCACAGGCATATTATAAGCTAACCAACTACGGCTACAATTCGGTGAACTCTCTTAAGACAAAGCTTTCCGACATTGCCTTCAATAAGGCTTTGCAGTTTGCCGAGGGTATCTATAAGAAGATGAACGCCGCCGACAAAAAGGATATCGAGCGCATGGAGGACGTGACCTCCAGCTTAAACGAGGCCGCGCTTCTGGGGAAGGCTCAAAATGTAAAGGAGGCGGATAAGCTAAGAAAAGAGATACTGGATTACAAAAAGGTAAAGACTGTCCTCTTGGACTACGCAAAGAAGGATAAGGAAAGCGTAAAGAGCAGCATCGGACTTACAAAGCTGGTTCCATTCAAGAACAGACAGCAAAAGAAGGAGCTGGACAGAATAAGGAAGATGACAAAGAAGCTGACAGAGCTTAGCGACGCGAATTTAAGAAGGCTTGTAGTCATATTGCAAAACAGGACACTTCTCGACAAGAGCTCGTTAGATGGCAGCAAGGCCATAAATGAGGATAAGCGGGAGGAGATGAAGCTCATGTTGTCCGACACAAAGGGCGAGGAGAACATCGCAGGGTATCTCACCAACTCGGGGTGCTACAGGGCATTGATAACGGCTTTGAGCTTTAAGATAAAGGACGACAGCCACCTTGCAGACAAGGCGCTTACAGGTGGCAACTTTGACTCGCAGTCCTTTAACCGTGTGGGACTTATCGATTGGCAGCTCTTAGAGGATGCCTTCGGGATAATGGACGAGCTGGACAAGGAGAGCCTTGCGCGATATGCGGTGGGCAGCGCCAAGGACTATATTGAATATTCCGGCAACGAGAAGGCCATAGCCCATTACGATGTGTTTAAGAGGGATAAGAAGATGGAACGCAAAACGCTGGAAATCTTCTTACGCGATCAGGCGGCCCAGGACAGCCAGTCCAAGGAGAATAAGGATGCCATCATTGCCTTTGCGGGTTTCAGGAAGCTAAGCGAAAGGCAGAAGAAGCTCTTCTTTAAGGTGCTGGGCAGCCGTGACCTTCTGGATATCTCCAAGAAAAACGTCTACAGGAACAACTGGTCCGGAGCTGCGGAAAGGGAATATGTAAACGCGGCGGGGCGTTTCAGGCTGATAGATGAATATATCGACAAGTCCATGGGAGGAAACGAGGGCATAACCTTAGAGGAAAATTCCTTCTACGAGGCCATGAAGTCCCTGCTTTCTACCCAGGTGGACGATACCGTGGACTTTAAGTCCAAGGATCATGCAAAGGACATCCTCGCGGGAGAGAGATATTACGTATTCAAAAGAAATACCGCGGTGGACTGGAAGCTCTTTACGAGGGCGCTGCAGTTCGTAAACCGCGCGGAATACGAGCTCAATATCCGTGAAGGAAACGCGGAGCTTTACCGTTCGGCAGGTGAGCTTTCAAAATACGGCCATATGTCCATGGATTACAGTATCTTAAGACGCAATATCCACAGCAGCGGCAACCAGTTCGCCCGCTTCGGGATAAGGAGGACAAAGGAGTATTTAAGGAATGACATCCTGCCGGACTTAAGCGGCGCGACCAAGACCATAATGGCCATAAGCTCGGTGATCCTGCCGAAGAAGTTATTGCCCGGAGAGAGGGAAATCTTAGACGAGCTCTTTAACCAGAAAAAGGATACTGAATTTACAAGCAATATAAAGGTATTTAATTTCAAGCCCGTGGAGGATCTTGAAAAGGTTTCTGACGGCAGGAAGAAGGCGGATGAAAATGTCATCACGGACTTTGATAAATTTACAAATAAGATAAATAACGTGCTCGCCAATAAGGATATTATAAAGGGAGGAGCGGAGGAGGTCGGAAAGACGCTGCTGCTCTATATTCCGGACGGCTATGCGGACTTCGAATACAAGAAGGAGAAGCGCGTGGACATAGTCGGAGACCAGATAAAGGGCTATGAGGGTACTTTCCGCTACGGAGATTTAAGGGACGACCTGACCAATTTTAAAAATAAGTACAATAAGATTAAGAACACGGTAGGGGACGTAAAGGACATAGCCAACGGAGTAACCAGCGTATTCACAGGGAAGAAGCAGGTGGACAGGCTGATAAACTTTACCGAAAGGGTGGTAATAGAAAAATTTACGGAGGGGATGTATAAGAAGGGAAATTCCCTGGCAGGAATCGACGGCGCAGTAAAGGAGAGCTACCAAAGACGCAAGAAATTCAAGTTTGAGCAGCTTAAGAAGTCGAAGCTAAAGGAGCTTATCAAAAAGGGAGAACTGAAGAAGGGCGACAGCCTGGATCCGGTGAAGATAGCCAACCATGAATACTGGAAGGCTTCGGATGAGGAGCTTACCGACGCGGACAAGATAGAGGCTACGAAGGATGCGGCAAAGGACTATTTCGAGGGACTCTTAAAGGGAATGTTTGGCGAGGAGAGATACAACAACCTCAAGGAGAATGTAAAGATAATCGAGGACTTTACCGACAAGATAAGGGAGAAGATCACCTGGATCCAGGAGACAGCCAAGACGGCGCAGATTTATGCCACAAGCTTTATGGATATCGCCAAGCGGGTGGAGAA
Organism: uncultured Lachnospiraceae bacterium; assembly: GCA_946533525.1. Classification (GTDB taxonomy): domain Bacteria; phylum Bacillota; class Clostridia; order Lachnospirales; family Lachnospiraceae; genus NK4A144. The sequence continues at coordinate 537 of CAMNBW010000053.1, read as the reverse complement.
TTACAGCGCTCTTAAGAAGGGCAAGGAGTACGCTGGGAGCGAGGATGTAAAGAAACAGGATAAGGAGAAGCTGGATAACGCCAAGCAGTTCCAGACCGAGGAGCAGCAGAATCTAAGCGCGGTTACGGTTTCGCACCATCAGGATCTGTCGAATATCGCTTCGAATATCGCAAAGAATATTCAGGATATGGAGGTTTCGAAGGATGTTATAAACGTGGCGCTGCAAACAGGTGTTGTTATTGCAACCAGCGCGGGAGTGAGCGGAGATATCACCAAGAAGGTCACCAGCGCGGTAAAGCTGGGTGTGGATTTCGCCCTCTATTGCATAAGGGTCTGCAAGGACAGGAATGTGCTCAGGGACTACTACAGGAATACCGAGCAGGGTAAGGAAGTGGTCAATGGTATCCTTGAAAATGCAAAGAACAGCTTCGGAAATCTTGCTGAGAATAATGAGCATATCAAGAATGACCACGTACTGAGGCTTGTCTGCGCGGGTCAGGGCTATGAGAAGGAGGAGGAGCTGGTAACGGATACGGG
>CAMNBW010000052.1 GCA_946533525.1 uncultured Lachnospiraceae bacterium | reverse complement strand
AGTAGTTAAGGCAGTTGAGAAGCATGTTGAGAAGAAGGAACAGCTTATCGGCGAAGAGACGAAGGAAGTGGTTACGAGGATCCCTCTTTCGGCAAAGCTGAAGTGGCTTACGTGGATGCTTTGGGGAGGCGTTATCCTTCTGGCATTTGAACATATCTGGCACGGCGAGGTTGTACCTTATTTCCCGTTCCTGACGGCTATGCTCGATCCGAATGACGCTATGGCGATGCTTCATGAAATGGCAACCGTCGGCGTTTTGATGGCCGTTCTTATCACTGCGGTTTGGGGGATCATGTGTATTGCTGCCGACTATATCGTAAAGAGGGCGGCTTCCGCCAGGGAGGTGTGAAATATGACATTGCTTATAACCGTCGTTGCGGCAGTCATTGCCACCGCCAGGTGGTACTCGGAAAAGAGCGATAATATGAATCTGGGAATTCTCTGTTTCCTGTTTTGGGGTGCCTCGATAATGTGGCTGGCAGATGCGATATTTGAATATGCCGAACTGGGGGCAGCGTATTTTTCTCCCAGTCTGCAGGATATGCTGAATGACACCTTCCTGGGTCTTGCGGTTGTCGCCCTGGCTCTTGTAATATGGATCATTGCCCTATTGATAAAAGATCCTAAAGGCAAGATACTGATGACCTTAAAGAAACAGGCGAGAGTTTAATATCGGAAGTTATTTAAAAATAACGGGGTTGTTGCACTGGTGTGACGACCCCGTTTTGTCGTCTCAGAGCTCTTTTACGCGGTTTAAAGGCGGAATTGTGCGGTCGGAGGCTATTAAAATGCAATTCTGGCGTTCCTCCGGCTCAATATCCCGGCGAACCCGCGTAAATACAGTATTTGCGAAATACTTCCTGACGGTCTCCTGTGCCTCGATGCCGGGCCACGCCTCAGCTCCCACAAGCGCCGTTATGATATTGACAACGTAGACTCCACCGCCGTTTAAGCGCTCTCTGACAAGCTCCGTCTGCCGGGCGGTCATCAGCTCCGGATCCAAGACGCTGCCGATATATGCGTCATTAATTATCGCATCATATTTTTTCTTCGTATTGGCCAGATATTCGTTGGCGTCGGTCACGTAAATATGCAGTCTGTCAGTTTTATCCAGCTCATATTTATCATAGAGCTCGTCAAGAAAGAAATATTTCATGGCAAGCTCCACCATCTTCGGATTGATCTCCACCACATCCATCCTTTTGTCGGGAAAATGGCTTATATAGTACTTAGGATAGGAAAAACCGGCCCCTCCTAACAGCAGGGTTTCATGAATATTTTCATTCACTTCAAAAATGCGGTTGAAAACATGGGTATAACGAAAAAACAGCTCATTACGACGGCTCTTTTTCAAGTAGGTCCCCGATTCCCTCGCATCACGAACATAGAGAACCCGCACCAGCTTCCCGTCCTCTATGCGCTCCACTATCCTTATCCCGCCGTAGCCGGTGTCCTTTAATTCCAGCAGGATTTCATCGTCATCAAGCCTCATCTGTTTTCAACACTCCTGATCTTATAGATGGTTCAATAAAATTTTCATAAGCATAGTCCCAAAGCTCCGCCGAACCCTTTTGCGAAGCCTGGTTGCGTTTCAAGACCTGCTCCAGCCGGATCCCATGCTCCTGCCAGCTCTTTCCGCCGGTGGCCGCATTGAGCATCAGGGGCTGAAAATTGTCCATGGCATGAGCAAACTTTGCCTCCGGTGTCTCCCAGGCCTCAAATTCGTCCCATAACGCACGAAATTTAATTCCCTGATCCTCGGGCAGCAGCCCGAAAAGCCTGTCCGCCGCCTCCAGCTCCCGTTCCCTCTGGGTCTCCTTGCCCTTTTCGTCAAAAGCGTAAGTATCCCCGGCATATACCTCCACCAGGTCGTGGGCCAGCACCATGCTGACCGTCCTTAAGACATCTATATCCTCATTGGAATATTCCGATAAGAGCAGAACCATTATCGCCATATGCCAGGCGTGCTCGGCGTCGTTCTCTTTCCTCGACCCATCCGAAAGATAGGTCTGCCTTCCGATCTTCTTTTCCTTATCTATTTCAAGAAGAAAATCAAATTGCTTATCTGTGCGTTCCCTGTTCATAATCTTATTACATTACCCCCCAAAAGGCTCTCATATTCCGGGCTGCAGCTAACGAATAACACCTGATTTTTCTCTGCAAATCTCTTTATAAGCCCGCAGGCCCTATCCCGTCTGCCTTCGTCCATATCGGTAAAAGGATCGTCGAAGACCGCTACCGCATTACCCTCGGGGAAGAGATGCTCGAGAACGGCCAGCCTGAAGGCAAGGGATACGGTATCCCTGCTCCCCTCGGACAGATGCACATAGCCTATATAGTTATCCCTGCTCATCAGCGAGACCTGCCTTAGCTCATCGTCCATTTCCGAAACCCTGATGCCGTCGTTAGTCAGCAGCGCCAGATAGTCCTTAAATCTTTCAGCGATCTCGTTTGTATCACTGGTGTTATTTCTATCCTTAAGCTCCCGGAAGACCTCCATAATATGCAGCCAGTGTCTGTAGGTCTTCCTGCACTCCTCAAAGCTCTCACAGGCCGCAGCAAGCTCCTCCTCGCACTCCTCCGGGGATTTGTCCCCTAAGGCACTTTTGGCCTCTGTAAGAGCCTCATAGGCCATTCTGACCTCCTCCTGGGCGTCGTCGTTAATTGCCTTAAATCTCTCCTCTTCCCTCTCTATATCCCGTATCTGTCCATATTCCTCGGGGATTTCCGGAAGCGCGGAAAGCTCCTCGAAAAGCTTGTCTATATGCTTGCCGCGCCTTGTGATGTCCTCTCCGAGTTCCTTGCGGCTCTTATAATTTTTTTCATAGAGCGCGACCTCTGCCTTTAGCCCCGGCAGCCTCCTGTCCAGCTCCTGCCTCTGGGCGCGGCTCTCCCGGTAGGCCTGCCTCAGCTCCTCTACAGTGCTGACCTTATAGCTTTTAAGGATCGCATCCAGCCCCGCGGAATCCGCTTGAATAGAGGCATTAATCTCGTCTATATCCACATCCGATGCCGAAAGAGTTAGTTCGATAACGCCCGGTACTTTTATGATAACCGCCTCATTTATCTCAAACCTGTCTCCTTCAGCCTCGATCTTTCTCCCGTCTATGGCGCTGACCACCTCGAGCTCATAGCCCTCGCTTAATTTTGCCCCGGCCAGAAGCTCCAGTCCTCCCGCCTGCCTTCTTAAGGACTTTATTGAAGAATCAAGCTCTGCGGCCTTCTCATAGTCCTCCTGCCTTACCTCTCTCTTTTCCAGCTTTTTGGACTGCTGGGTCAGCTTCTTTAATTCCACTTCGGCCTCCTCCCATTCGGGGAGGGTTTCTTTAAGCTTGTTTAAGGCTTCGCTTTCCTCGGCTATACTCCTTTCCAGATACTGCAGCTTGGCAAGGGCTCCCTGATATTTTGCGAAGCTTTCGGACCTTCTTTGAGCTTCTTTAGCTTCGATAACAGCCGTTTTATATCTCTCGCCGGCTCTTTCGATAAGCTCCTCCGCGCTGGCCGCCTCTTTAAGCTCCTTATTTTTCAATTCCTTTTTATAATATGCCTCCAGAACCTTTCCCACCCTCTTCTTCCAGGGGTTGGCTATTCCATGCTTCGCCTTTCCGCCTGCAGGCTCCCCGCCAAAGGTGGAATCGTCCCAGTTGCTTCCGTATTCCTCTATCTTTGAGGCAATAGCTTCTTCCAGCTCGGTCACATCCACGCCGCCGCTTTCGAGCATGGCGTTCGCCACGGCTGAACGAAGCTCCCCCATCAGCGAAACACCGCCGGAAGCGCCGGCTCCGGCATCCTCCATCAGATGTCTGATCGCCGCATATTCCCTCTCCTGGGAGGCAAAGACCACCTCATTGTAGATGCCCCGGCCGTATCCCAGCTCCCTGTCCAGCACCTCTTCGATTTTCGAAGCTGCCTTCAGTCTCGTTTTATCCGGCATTATAAGGGATGAGACCGTTTCTCCCCCCGCAGCCCATTCCCGCGACAGCTTATACTGCCCGCCGCTGCCCTCGAAAACAAGCGTCCCGTCTATGCAGTCCCCACTGACTCCTCCGGCAGAGGGCGTCGGAAAATACCTCTCCATAAAGCCCTTATCTCTGCGCCCGTCCAGCTTTTCAGCCTTAAATAACGTCTGGTATATAAGCTCTATCAGCGTGCTCTTCCCGGTCTCATTTTCGCCAAGGATCAGATTTATCCCGTCTGAAAGCCCGATCTCTATGTCCTTTATACCTGCAAACTGGTCCGAACGGATGCATTTAAGCTTCAACTTTTCCTCCCCGGTTTATAAGGTCATAAACCATCTGTGCTTCCCTCGGTTCATCGATCAGCTCTTCCAAAAGCTTTGCCGCAAAAGAAGTCTCAGCAAATTCCCTTGCGATCATCTCTCTTGTAATAAGCTCGCTCAGCTCATCGTCCACTATTTCACAGGACAGGCACTTTTGGGCGTATTTATCATATATATCGCGCCTGTTATCGTACTCATCAGCCCCTATAGCGCCTGTTATTGTCACTCTGGCCACGCTGTTTTTTGTCAATTGCGGCTCTGCTTCCTTAAAGGCTCTCTCCAGCGCCCCCTCGTCTCCCGATGAGCGGATGTCCAGCTTTATATCCTCGAATCTTATCGCTCCCGTACGTACCTTTTTGGCCCGGATCTTAGAGTTTTTTCTCTCTTTTTCGATCTCCAGGGCTATGCAGAAGCCGGGTGTCCCGGTTCCCAGATCCATCTGCTCGTGAGTCCCCGCATTAAATATCCTTCCAAGCTCCGAAAGCCCCTTTTCTTCCAGCGCAGAAGGATAAATAACATGCGTATGTCCTATGAGCCAGGCGTCCATCTCTATATCTTCCAGCTCTTCCTGCGTCATGAGGAAGTATTTCTTCTGCATATCGGGAGTAATGCCCTCTATTGCGCCGTGGGCTATTCCAACCCGGTATGCGGTGCTTTTTGAAAGGCGCAGCTCCTTTATCCAGCCCAGGTTATTCTCCTCCCCATGCTTGGAGCGGCAAAAGGCCGGGTAGAACACTATTTTTTCCTCCCGAATATCGAATTCGTAAGGCTTATACTCCTTTAAAAGCAATATATCGGCGCCTGCACGGGCGCATTCCTCATCAAAATACTTCCAGACCTGCTCATCCCCCGAATAATAGTCATGGTTTCCCGGAAGCACAAGCACAGTGCCCTCAAAGCCGGCCAGAAGCTCTACGACCCTTGAAGACAGCTCCCTGCTTATCCCCGTGATCCGGTCAAAAAGATCTCCGGCCACCACAAGGAAGTCGGCCCCGAAGGCATTTGCACTGTCTACGGCTTTTCCGAAGCTCTCAAAGCGACCCTCGATGATCAAATCCTTCACATCAGGGTATCTTTCGTATCTGCGTCCAAAATGATTATCTCCGGTTAAAAACAGCTTTATCATGAATTATTTCTTTCATAACTTTCGTTATTATCCGTCATTTCATTCTTGTCCTGAATCTCCCCTTCTTCACTGGAAGAAGTCTGAGCCAATTCATTTCCTCCTGTACGGTCATCACTGTCTTTCCCGACACCCTCAGTGGCGGAATCGGTCGTGCCTTGTTCGGAAACGTCCGTTCTTCTTCCTTTTTTCCCAAAATTTCCGGACTTTTTCTTCTTTTTAGGGCTTATTTTGCGAATCAGCCCGATTAATCCCCTGATGAGAAGGACTATGATGACAACTACAATGACAAATACCACAAGCTGGGGCAGATGAGTAATGAAAAATACCGCAAAATCCACACAGCCCACGGCTACGCTGTTTAAGCTCTCCCTGAAGCCCTTGGTTATCCTGTCCGCAACGGTAGCCTGTTCCTGCGGGGTATATACCTTAACCTCTCTTAGATTTATGTAAACCGTACTGTAATCTATCTGATTATCATAGCTCCGAAGCTGCCGCTCAATGCTCTCCAGCTCATAGCGCACATCAGTAAGGCGCGTTTCGATAGCCATTATATCCTCTATGCTCTTTGCCTCGTTCATAAGCTTTAAGAGCGACTGCTTTTCGGCCTCCAGCGCTTCCTTGTGCGCCTGGGTATCGACGTAGCTCAGGGTCACATCCTCAACATTGCGGGAACGCGAAATGATATTAGAGCCGCCTTCCAGCTCGGCAATGAACTCATTAAGCCTTTTCGCGGGGATCCTTGCTGTTATATCCGCCTGTCTTCCGGTGCTGCCGGAGCCATAGTAGGGCGAGGAGGTATACATTGAGCTGCTTTCTATGTAGCCGCCCAGCGAAGCAGCCTTACCCTCGATCCTCGCCACAAACGGATCGAGCTCCTCCGTTTCTGCCTCGATATTTACCCGGGTTATCAGCTTACGGCTGCTCTGCGCCCCGTTTTCCTCAACATTGGGGGCCTCCGGCGACTCTGCTGTCGTGTCGTCAAACTCTGCGCTCTCCTCCATTCCCAGGCCCGCACCGTAGTCGGCATCGTAAGCCACCGCACTCTCCTCCATAGCCATCGGAGCGTTGTCCGCCCTCACAGCAGACTTATACATTCCTCCGCTGTCGGCAGAGGCAGAAGAGCCGCAGGCTGTTATCAGCCCGACCGAAATTACATTGGCAATGATCAAAGAAAGGATTTTATTTCTCACCAGTGTACCTCCTTGTTGTTTTGGTTTACATAACTCGCGCCCGGCGGGGTGCCGGCTTTGGTGCGCTTTCGCATTGTTGGTTGGCGGGTTTACATAATTCAGTCCGTCAGGTTTGCATAATTTATCTTTATTCTCTGCCATCCCAGCAATAGGTGCAGAGCTTATCTTTATCGATCCCGACTGCCTCTACCAGATCATCCAGCCGGTTATATTTAAGCGAAGTAAACTTAAGCTGTTCACAGATACCGTCCAGCATCCTGTGATACCTGTCAGAATCGGGATTTGCGTAGTCTTCGAGTACAGCCCGCTCAACCGCTTCGCCCTCCTCGCGGTTAATTATCCGCCTTGCTATAAGCTCCATCTCGGAGGAGGAACGCGAGAAATTCAGATATTTACAGCCAAACAGCAGCGGAGGACAGGCCGGCCGGATATGTACCTCCCGGGCTCCGCTCTGGAAAAGGTATTCTGTGGTTTCCCGAAGCTGGGTGCCTCTTACGATGGAATCATCTATTAATAAAAGCCGTTTATTTTCTATCAGCTCCCTAATGGGTATCAGCTTCATTTTTGCTATCAGGTCGCGCTTGGACTGTACCGGGGGCATAAATGACCGCGGCCAGGTCGGCGTATACTTTACAAAAGGACGCGAAAGCGGAACTCCGGAGGCGTTTGCATAGCCTATGGCATGTGCCATGCCGGAATCCGGGACTCCGGCAACATTGTCAACGTCCACATCGCCCTTGTCCCTGCCCGCAAGCAGGCCTCCGCAGCGGTTTCGCATCTCCTCGACCGCCACTCCCTCGTATCTCGAGGACGGATAGCCGTAATATACCCAAAGAAAAGTACATATCCTCATCTTTTCTCCCGGTTTGGCAAGGGTCACGACATCTTCCGGCGTCATTACCACGATCTCGCCGGGTCCCAGCTCCTTATGATCCGTATAACCCAGATTTAAGTAGGCGAAGGACTCAAAGGAGGCGCAAAAACCTTCCGACTTTCTTCCTATTATAAGGGGAGTTCTTCCGAGCCGGTCGCGGGCGCAGTATATCCCTTTCGGGGTCAGCAGGAGAAGGGTCATGGAACCGTCTATCTTCTGCTGGGCATACTGTATGCCCTCCACCAGATTGTCCTTCTGATTTATCATAGCAGCGACGAGCTCCGTCATATTGATGTCTCCGCCGCTCATCTCAAGGAAATGGGTATTGGCACCTTTAAAGACTTCCTCTACAAGGGCATCCATATTATTTATCTTGCCTATTGCCATTATCGAATAGGTTCCGTGATGGGAACGCACGATAAGCGGCTGGGGATCGTAATCGGAAATACAGCCTATGCCCATATTTCCCTGCATCTCGTTGATCTCACTTTGAAATTTGGTCCTGAACGGGGAATTTTCTATGCTGTGGATGGAGCGGTTAAAGCCCTCTTTCCCGTAAACAGTCATTCCCGCACGCCTTGTTCCCAGGTGTGAGTGATAATCCGTCCCGAAAAACAGGTCGAAAATACACTCTTCCTTTAAAGCTGTCGCAAAAAATCCTCCCATAATTTCCTCCTCTTTTGCACTTTCGTGCTGAATATTGATGATTTATGCACCGTGGTGCTGTTCCCTGTTTTCAGCTTAATGGCTGATTTAGCTCCAGGCTGCGCTTGATCAGCCCTTTCCTATAAATACTTTCTCCTCGCTGCTTTGCAATATATAGTAAACGGCAGGTTAAACTGTCGTTTAAAATAAAAACAGGGTCATCAACTCCCAAGACCTGATAACCCCATTATTATAACATACCTGATATTCAATTTATAGAAAACCCAAAAAATTTAAGCCGGAACTACCGC
>CAMNBW010000051.1 GCA_946533525.1 uncultured Lachnospiraceae bacterium | reverse complement strand
ACCTGTCCGAAACATGTATCCTCTCCATCCTGCCCTTCACATGGGCCTTTAAAAGGGCCGCCTTTATAGCCTCGTCATCCGCTTTAAAGCACTTGCACAGGGCTATTGTACAAAGCGCATTGTATACGCTGAACTTCCCCGGCATGGCTATGGTATAGGTATGCTCCCCGTCTTCCTTCCCCTTAAGCTTAAAGTCCGCGCCCAGCATAGCCCCTTCTCTCTTAAGGGTAATATCCTCAGCGTATATATCGTTGCCTGAGCCTAAGCCGAAACGGATGACATTGCAGGCAGCTCCCTCCAGTACCCTGTCCACATGCTCATCGTCGCCGTTTACTATCCCGGTCCTGCACTGCTTAAAAAGCAGCCCCTTACATTTAAGATATTCATCAAAATCCTTGTGTTCATTGGGTCCTATATGGTCGGGAGAGATATTCGTAAAAATACCATAATCGAAGGTAAAGCCCTGTGACCTGTGCATCATCAGGGCCTGCGAGGACACCTCCATAACCACGGTATCGAGTCCGGCCTCCACCATTTCCGCAAAATCTTTTTGCAGCTCATAGGATTCCGGAGTAGTGTTGGCGTTGGGCGTATGCTTATCTCCTATAATAGTCTCTATTGTCCCGATAAGCCCAACCTTACGGCCGGTCGCCTCCAGAATGGACTTTATAAGATAGGTGGTCGTCGTCTTGCCCTTTGTCCCCGTAACCCCTATGGTAGTCAGCTTTTGCGCCGGAAAACCAAAGTAGGCGGCTGATACAAAGGCCATACTGTAGCGTGTATCGGCGACCCTTATCACCGTAATGTCGCTGTCTTCGGGCAGCTCCACCTTATGCTCCACCAGTACTGCGGCCGCCCCTTTCTCTGCCGCTTCCTTCACGGCATCGTGACCGTCAAAATTGGCTCCCTTTATACATATAAAGAGGCAGCCCTCCTCTATCTTCTTAGAGTTATTGACCACCTTCGTTATATTCTTATCGGCACTTCCCCTGTCGATAGTATATTCTGTTTTTTGCAGCAGTTCCTTTAAAGCTATCACTTTTTGCCCCCCTGTAGGTTTGATCAAAAATTATTTTTCTTATTATAACATAAATTGAAAAGGGCCGTCGCGTCATGATGATGCAACAGCCCCATTACAGTTATGTACTTAATTCAGATTAAAAATCAATCCCTCTTTACAACGGCTGCACAGCCCATGCCGCCGCCTACACACAAGGTGGCAAGTCCGGTCTTTGCATCCCGCCTTTGCATCTCATAGAGAAGCGTAACAAGGATACGGGTTCCTGAGCAGCCTACCGGGTGGCCCAGAGCGATTGCTCCGCCGTTTACGTTAAGTATGGACGAATCGAAGCCGAGGTCGTGCTGAACAGCTACCGACTGCGCCGCAAAGGCCTCATTAGCCTCGATAAGATCGAAGTCTCCGATACTCATACCGGTCTTGGCCATAACCTTCTTCGTTGCAGCAACGGGGCCGATACCCATGATACGGGGCTCTACTCCGGCAAGCTCTCCCGCTATCCATGTAGCCATCGGCTTAACTCCAAGCTCCTTGGCCTTCTCTTCGCTCATTACGATTATGGCTGCGGCTCCGTCATTGATACCCGAAGAATTTGCTGCGGTCACCATGCCTCCGTCCTTCTTGAAGGCGGGCTTTAACTTTGCAATGCTCTCGGGGGTAACTCCCTCACGGGGACCCTCATCGGTATCCACTATAACGGTCTCCTTCTTTTTCTTTACCTCAACGGGAACTATCTCATCCTTAAACTTCCCGTCCTTGATAGCCTTAACGGCCTTTTGCTGTGAAGCGGCGGCAAATTCGTCCAGCTGCTCACGGGTCAGATGCCAGTCCTCGCAGATATTCTCTGCGGTCATACCCATGTGGTAGCCTCCGAAGGCATCTGTAAGCGCGTCCTTTATCATTGTGTCATAGAGGGTGTTGTTGCCCATGCGGTAGCCGAACCTTGCATCCTGAAGCGCAAAGGGCGCACGGGACATGCTCTCCATACCTCCCGCAACGATTATGTCCGCATCACCCATGGAAATAAGCTTTGCAGCAAGGTTTACGCAGTGCAGCCCGGAGCCGCAGAGTACGTTTACCGTAGTAGCGGGAGCCTCAACGGGAATCCCCGCGTTTACCGCAGCCTGACGGGCCACGTTCTGTCCCTGGCCTGCCTGGATAACGCAGCCCATATAGACCTCGTCCACCTGCTCAGGCTTAACTCCCGAGCGCTTCAGCGCCTCCTTGATAACGATGGTTCCAAGATCCGCTACCGGTACAGTCGATAAACATCCTCCCATCGTTCCGATGGCGGTTCTGCATGCCCCCGCCAAAACAACCTTTCTTGCCATAACTTTCCTCCTTTAATGTTAATATAGTGACTGATTTGCTTTAGCAAATCAGCAAGAGCGGCTCACTATGTTTGATAGCCTAAATCGCCGCTCGTTCCTCCTTTATTAAATATAATGCCTGACCAAATTCAGCAAATCAGCCTCATTTTTTCTTTTTGATTCCGTTTCCGAAGGTCATCTCCGCGAAGTACCTCAAAAGACAGCTTCTAAGGAGGGTCAGAGCCGCCGTCACCGCGCTCTGCCTTATCACCATCCTGTCTCCGTCAAAATGATATTCCTTAGAGTACACATTCCCGTCTATCCAGCAGGCGATAAATACCGTCCCCACAGGCTTCTTGTCCGTGCCTCCGTCGGGTCCGGCTATACCCGTAACGGCAATGGCGCAGTCCGCCCCGGCTTCCGACGCCGCTCCCTTCGCCATCTCCCGGGCCACATCATCGCTGACCGCAGTATACTTTAAAAGCGTTCCCTTTTTGACCCCGAGATACTTGCGCTTAGCCTTGTTGGAATAGGTTATAAAGCCCTCCTTAAATACATCCGAAGCGCCGGGAACATTAATAAGCCTTGCCGAAACAAGCCCGCCCGTACAGCTTTCCGCCGTCGTGACCGTAAGGAGATTTGCCTTCAAAAGCTCTACCACAACCTCTTCGAGGCTCCGCTCGAGCTCCATGGAATATATCTTCTCACCAAAGATATTCTTAAGCTCCTTGACCACCGGCTTCGCCGCCTTCTTGGCCGAAAGCTCTCCCTCGGGATGGGAGCTTATCTTTAAGGTGACCTCCGGTCCCACGGCCTTATCATATTTAAGATCAACCCGGGGATTGCTCTGTGTTATAAGTTCCCCGCAATTCTCCCTGACTGCCTTCTCGTCAACTCCGCAAAGCTTTAAAACCGCACTGTAGTCTTCATCGCTGCTGTTTATAACTTCCATATTCTCTCCTGTCCGTAACTGCTAAAAATCCCTTAGGCTTAAGGGCAGCTACTCCTGTCTTCAATGTCCGGCCGCAAAACAGTTCCTTATTTAGTCTCTTTCAAAACATCCTTATTCTTAACGATATAATCTATGAGCGAATAAACCGTAAGCGCCACCGCGATGTACTTGATAACTATCGTAAGCACCTGTATGGGCGCGCTTGGAATATCTGCGATTATAAGGCAGATCATTATCATCTGGAAGGTGGTCTTAAACTTCCCCCAGTAGCTCGCAGCGATTACGACGCCGTTGTCGCTTGCCACAAGCCTGAAGCCGCTTATGATAAAATCCCTGACAACTATTAAAATCGTTATCCACGCCTCCAGCTTCCCCAGAGAGGAAAGACAGATAAGGGCGGAACAGACCAGCATCTTGTCGGCTAAGGGGTCCATGAACTTTCCGAAATTCGTTACAAGGTTATATTTTCTGGCGATCTTTCCGTCCAGCAGGTCGGTAAGCGACGCTATGATAAAGATGGCAAGGGCGATCCACTTGGAATTTGCTCCGAAGGGTTCAGCCAGGACCACGGCGATAAACACCGGTACAAGAATAACTCTTAAAATAGTAAGTTTGTTAGGCAGATTCATTTTTTACTTCCTTTCTCTTCTTTGAATTTATAAATGTAAATGCCGCGAATATTATAAACCCGGCACAGCTGGCAACGCTTCCCTCCTTAAGATAAGGAGTATGGTACTTAAGCAGGATATCGTGCTCCCCGGCCTTAACATCTATTGCCGAATACATATAATTCGCCCTGTAAAGCCTTGCAGGTACTCCATCGACAAAGGCCTCCCAGCCCGCCGAATAGGGCACCGAAAGGTAGAGCAGCATATCCTTTTCAAAGGAGACATTTCCGCTGATCTCGTCGACACCCACGTTTTCATCCTTCAGTACATTCGCCCTAAGCTTATCGCTTCTTTCGGCATAATTCCCCATACTGTGCCCGTAAACTAAGATGTCACCAATATTGTATATTCCCGGCTGTGCAAATGCAATGACAACCGTTGATACTCCCACGTCCCCATAACCAAAGTTTACCAGAAATTCATGCTTGCCGCTGTATTTTTTGTCGTAGGGTGAAAAATAATTAAAGCCCTTTTTCCTGCCGTATTCATCCACAAAGGAGAAGGAGGTCTTCCATTCCTTTTCGAGCGAAGGCTGCCTCAATATGGTCCTCTTATCGCTGTAGCTTTTAAGCTCGAAGGCCGTTTTATTGTAAAGATGCAGGGGATCATAGAGCTCATCCTCCCCGAAATAGCGCTGATAGTCGCTTACCGGCTCAAAGGTAAAGCCGTCCATTCCAACCATGAGCTCCATTCCCGTGGTATCCGCGCCGATATTGATAAAAAGCTCGGTTCCTCCGCTTGTCGTTATATATTTATTTCCTTCGATGGTAAGCTTTTCCTTGTCGTACTCCAAAGTATAGGGAAGGCTTACCACATTGGTCTCGTAATCGAGCTCACTTACGAGCGGCTCCTGTCCGCCGGCGGTATCGATGACAGCCGCATCCAGCATGACGTCCTCTCTCTCGCAGAGATTTAATTTATGCGCGTCCTCGAGAGAATAATAATGATCATATGCGAAGCCCATAGGCAGGAAATAATCGTTTTTATAGATCGAGCCCTTGGAGTCATAGGTATCCACGATCTCCGCCATCTGTCCCTCGGTCAGGGTATCGACTCCCAGCTCCTTTTTTAACTCCTCAAGCTTTGCGTTTCTTTTCTGTTCGGAATAATCCACCTGTCCCACCATGGAATAGCCGTAGGGCACCGTCGGAATATCCTTGTCGTAGCCGTCCCCGTAATACCTGACGGAAGCTATGGCCGAAGCTATCGTACGCTCATCGTAGTCAAAGGGCGCCACACTGTCGTTATTTCTCATGCCAAGGGTCTGCATGAACTCATCCTCATAGGGGTTAAGGGTCGACCAGTAAAAGGAGGTGGAGGAAAGCCCCGTAAGGAGGCCCGGATTTAAGTCGCCGATATTGACCACCCTGTAGAAGTCGTCAAAGCCCTCCTTCGAGGCAATATCCTTAACCACATCCGCAGAATCAATTCCCGACTTCACGGTCTTTTCTATCTTTAAGGTCTGCCTTCCCGATTCGGCAGGGGAAAACATGAAATACCAGCTTATATAGATAAAAAACAGCGCTGAAAAGAAGGCCGTCACCCTGTATCTGTCCGGCACTCCCGCGGACTCTGATTCGTAAGCCTCCCCTTCTTTGCCCCTCCTGGTGCAGAGGAATAAAAAGATAAAGGACTCCGCGATACCTGTAAGAGAGCGCTTTGTATCCGCCCCCTCGAGGAGGATCAGGGCGGCAAAATAAATAAGGCATACGAGAAATACGCTCCACGCCTGCTTCGCTGTCATTTCAAACAGCTTATCCCACATAAGGGTTATTATGAAGGCTTCAAGCAGCACCGCCAGAAATATCCAGCGGTCCAGCGAATGGGAAAAACCGTTGAACACCCTTCCGAAAAACGGAAAGATGAGAAACACCAAAACTATAAGGGAAGCTATCTTTGCCGTCAGGTATTTCTTCTTCTGCATGAAAAGAAAGATAAGGGCCGGCAGTATAATTCCCACCGTACCGAAGGAATCTCCCGAAACCAAGGTCCCCGGAAGGCCCATATAATACCAGATGTCAAATAGAGGCGGATCCAAAAATCCGAGACCGTTCTTGGGATTGCCCAAAAATACATAAAGCTGCGGCAGCAGGATCACTCCCGCCATGACCATTCCAAGTATTGCCGATCCCAGCAGCTTTAAAAGCATGAAAAACGCGGTCTTTATTTCCTTAATATACAAAACGGC
Source organism: uncultured Lachnospiraceae bacterium (assembly GCA_946533525.1). Taxonomy (GTDB): domain Bacteria; phylum Bacillota; class Clostridia; order Lachnospirales; family Lachnospiraceae; genus NK4A144. The sequence goes on along the minus strand of CAMNBW010000051.1, from coordinate 2,405 downwards.
TGTGCGGACTATGCTGTATACGGCAGCCATAATTCCTATCATATAGAAGAAATAGAAATTGCTCAGAGCCGCAAACATGACTCCCAGTATTAGGGCGTAGGGACTTTTTTTCTTAAGTACCCTTTCGATGCCTAAGATAACAAGCGGCAGGTATTGAACGGCGTTAAGAAAGAAGCTGTGTCCGCAGAAAAATACCATCGTAAAGCCGGAAAAGGCATAGATGCAAGCTCCCGCCACCAATGCCCCGGCCGAGGGCTTTTCTATGGTCTCCTTAGAGAGCAGTATAAAGAAAAGTCCCGAAATATATATCCTTATGACCTGCGCCAGGGCGTAGCCTAAGTACATATATCTTTCGGGGAAGAAGACGCCTATAAGGGCTACGGGGTCACCGATGCAGTAGTAATGCAGGGTTCCTATTATATCCCCGCCCTCTCCGAGCCCGAAATGGAAACGGGGCATAACGAGTCTATGCTCCCGGATAAGGGTATAGATGATGTTTCTTAAATATTTTGCATAATAGGTGAACGCCTTGAAATGCTGGGTAAGAGAATCTCCGCCGTCAATAAAGGTGCGTCCGTTAAGATATATCCAGGAAAACACAAAGAGCGACAGCCCTAAGAAGCATATGCTGTACAGGGCTATCGGATGGAGCAAAAGCCACTCCCGGATCTTTTTTATTTTTGTATTTAAATTCATATTAATTATCTCCGGCTGTCGCTGTCGACCTATTCACCTTAAGGATTTCTCCCACAAGGTCGTATTGATGGGTGCCGGTAACAAGGGCCGTCACCATATCACCGGTCATCAGCTCCCCCTTTGTCTCAGCATAATCCAAAAAGATATAGCCGTCCACATCGGGAGCATCCCTGTAGGTTCTGCCTACGTAAACCCTGTCCTCGGGAAGCTTCCCCTCAATGAGTACCTCGAGCTCCTGCCCCACAAATTTGGCCGCGTCCTCGAAGGCTATCTCCTGCTGAAGCTCCATTAGCGTGTCCCGCCTTTCACCCTTGACCCTGTCCGAAAGCTGCCCGTCAAAGCCGGCGGCGGGAGTCCCCTCTTCCCTTGAATAGGTAAAGCAGCCCAGCCTGTCAAAGCGTATCTCCCTGACAAAGGCTTTAAGCGTATTAAAATCCTCTTCGCTCTCTCCGGGAAAGCCCGCGATAAGCGAGGTCCTTATGGCAATGTCGGGTATCTCTTTTCTGAGCTTCTCTATGACCTCTCTGATCTTAGCGCTGTCGCACCTTCTTCCCATGCGGCGAAGGATTTCATCAGAAGCGTGCTGAATCGGAATATCGAGATAATGGCAGATCTTCTTTTCGCTTTTTATTGTCTCGATAAGCTCATCGTCTATCTCCTCGGGATAGCAGTACATGAGCCTTATCCACCGGAGCCCCTCAATTTCACAAAGCCTGTGAAGGAGCTCTCCAAGCTTCTTTTCGCCGTAGAGATCCACCCCGTAGCAGGAGGTTTCCTGTGCCACTAAAATAAGCTCTTTAACGCCTTGACCGGCAAGATATACCGCCTCGTTTAAGAGCTTTATCATGGGAACGCTTTTATAGCTTCCCCTTATATCCGGGATGGCGCAATAAGTACAGCGCTTATTGCAGCCCTCCGCTATCTTTAGATATTCATAGTGTCCCGCCGTTACTATAAGACGCGACGGCTCGTCCTCTTCGCTCTCACCGGCGGGAGCCTTCATTCCCTCTGACTCCAAAAATACGCCTATCCGGGAGACGATCTCGTCAAAATCGTTGACATCTACCGTCACGTCCACCTCGGGAAGAGAGACCTTCACTTCCTCGGCATATCTCTTAGCCATGCAGCCGGCCAGACACAGACACTTCAACTTCCCCTGCTCTTTATATTCCGCCATGGAAAGTATCTCGTTTATACTCTCTTCCTTGGCCGAATCGATAAAGCAGCAGGAATTTATGACTATTACCTCTGCCTCTTCCGGATCATCCGTAAGCTCATATCCGGAGGAGATACATCTTGCGATCATCCTCTCGGAATCCACCAGATTTTTATCGCATCCAAGGGAAACGAAATGGATCTTCATTCTGCCTCTTCTGATTGATCCGCGGCCTTGTCGGCATTTTCAGCGGCAGCCTCGGCGGCTGCTATGAGCTCGGCCTCAGCAGCTTCCGCCTCGAGAGCCTCCTCATGATTTAAGATCCTCATAGCCCCGGAATTAAGCTCTTCCACAGCGGTGGAAAGGGGCTTCTTGTCGTTAATGTAGACTAAAGGCTCCGAGCCGTCTATTATCTGGCGGGCCCTCTTTGCTGTGGCAAGTACAATCGAATACCTGCTGCTTACAATGGGCTCCTCGCCCTCTTCAACTCCTGCATTAACAACATCCATTAAATCAGTATACGACGGGTGCAGCATAATTTTTTCTCTCCTCT
>CAMNBW010000050.1 GCA_946533525.1 uncultured Lachnospiraceae bacterium | reverse complement strand
TTCACAATGGCATTGGTGGAATTAGCCGAGGCCGTGCTATTGCCAGCAGCAGCGGAATTCTCGGACCCGCTCTTTGCAGCAGCTTTCGGAGCTGAGGCTGCGGATACCGACGCCTTTGACTTATCGGCGCTGTCCCCGGAAGCCGTTTTTTTCTTCTTTGAAGAGCTCTTCTTGCTGTCGCTCTCCTTCTCTTCGTCTTCGGTCTCGTCCTTATGCTCAGCAGACTGGTTCGCCGCATCTACAGCCGCAGTGGCGGCCACCGGCTTAACCTCAGAGGGAGCGCTCACCGTCGTAAGAGTCTCCGCCTCGCTTACTTCAGGCTTCTTCTTCTCTTCGGGCTTCTTCTCCTCTTCCTCTCTATCCTTTTCATCCTCAGCGGTCTCGCCGTCCTGCTCTTTTAACAGGCTGGCTACAGACATATGAGTTATCTGGTCAAAATCGTCGTCCGACAGAGTGCTCATATCCACATTATTTTTATCGCAGATAGCCTTGGCTGTCGCATACCGGCCGGCGCTGATCCCTCTTTTCTGCGCTTCCTTCCTGTCCTGCTTGGAGGTCTCGAGGGTATAGACACTGACCCTCTCCGTCATCTCCCCGTCGGCTACCGTATGCACCTGCATATCTATATCGCCGGACTTATGCTTGTTGGCACCTGTAATACCCACCAGCATTACATTGTCCTTATCGCTGGCGATGTAATTTTCTTTCTCAAGGATCCTGGTAGTCTCGCTTATGGTCTCAGCCACCGTAGCGTGCTTTATGCCGGCCTCCTTAAGCTCGTCCACTATTTTTACCGCATCATCGTTTAAAGCCCTGACGTCAATGACCTTATCCATCCTGTTCAGGGTATATTCCAGAGACGGATTAACGTCTACGGACATATAGGACGCCGCCATCAGATTATTATAGGAATAAATGCCCGTACCTAAGAACACGCAAACGAGCGCAGCAGCGGCCATCGCCACCCTCTGCGCGTTATCCCTTATGAATTCGGCTGCCCTGCTTTCCGTAAGCCCTGCGATCGCTTCCTTAAACCTGACGATCTTTCCTTCTTTAAGCTCTATGGTCTGTCCTACAGGATGCTTAGCATGTACCTTTACAATGGTACCATCCTCTCTCAGGCAAGCCGAAGTACCGTTTTTTACTTCCAGCACTATCGCCTTCATTTTTTCATAACCTCTCTCACAAAACCCAGATACTCGGCGAGCATCGGGAAATCACCGCTCATTATCTCCGCCGCGGCGATAATATACTTTCTGTGTCTTTCTATTATTTTTCTTTTAACCTTCGTCTCCCCGCAGAGCTCCTTTATAGGCAGAGCCTTGTTCCTGTGCAGAAAATCCATAAGATCCTCCGACTGAATCAGAAACGATACGACCATTGCCGTACTCTGCTTTGTTTTCTCCGCCTTCGGAGACGCTTCTATCAGATCGTAAAACGAAAAGCCATAGCCCTTAAGGATCATCTGCATTACATCGATCTCGTCCTTAACCGTCAGGGAACCCGGTATGTCCTCTGCCCTGTACCGGCCAAGGTTCTCCCCTTCCAGCATTTCAAGCTGAATGGACTTGCTTTCGCTCTCTTCGTCAATTTCACCATCCATGGAAAAAGGCTCCACCGGTATCTCTCCGGAATGTCTGGATTCCGCACTGATATAGTCAATGAGCCTTCTTTTAATGACAAGCGCCGCAAACTGCGGAAACTGTCCCTTTTCAGAAGAATAAGCCTTAACAGCCTCGTAAAAAGCCATTAAGCCGATAGAATACTCGTCATCACTCTCCGTAACATATCTGCCTACGGATTTTGATGCTACCCTCAATATAAATTGTTTGTTCTGCTCGATAAATCCGGCAAGATATTCGTCGTCGCTTTTGGACTTATATGCGCTTTCCGCAGCTTCGTCGGATGCCACTACGCTCCTACCCCCCCAAGTATAAAGAGTGATACTACAGTATATCTATAATAGCAGCCTTTTGTCAATTTGCGGAACCTTCGCGCTCCGCAGACATTTTCGGAGGTTATCGTCCGGGTTCTCTCTGCGCGTCCCGTCGATAATTATATTTGGGGTTAGGTTGGGTTAGGAGGGAGGGTGTGAGCGTATTGGCAACCTGTTTGCCGCAGCAGCGCGATAGTGCGCATCCATAGCTTCGGCAGTCTCCCGACGTCTCCCTTCTCTCGTCGTTTAATCTCCTGTTATATAATTCGTATGATGGGGAACAAAAAACGGGGTTGCCGAAAAATTTTTTCCGGCAGCCCCGTGATAATCATTTTGAAGCCCGTCTTATGCTGTTCAGTTTTCAGGCTCGATAAGCCCGTAGGTATTGCCCTTGCGCTTATAGACTACGTTCACCTCGTCAGTCTCGGCGTTTCTGAAAACATAGAAATTGTGGCCGAGAAGCTCCATCTGTACGCAGGCATCTTCGGGATACATGGGCTTGAAGGCAAAGCTCTTCGTACGAACGATCTCCACCTCATCCGAATCCGTATAGTCCTTTTCAACGTAATCCTTGTTGAAATCTCCGCCTCCCTGGGACTTGTCGATTATCTTGGACTTATACTTCTTAAGCTGTCTTTCGATTATCTCCTCTACGAGATCGATGGACACGTACATATCGTTGCTGACCTGCTCGGACCTTATTATGCTGCCCTTTACGGGAATGGTAACCTCGATCTTGTGCCTCTCCTTCTCCACGCTTAAGGTAACTATAACCTCCGTATCGGGATTAAAATACTTTTCAAGCTTTCCGATCTTGTCCTGAACCGCATCCTTTAAGCCCTGGGTCACTTCGATATTTTTTCCTGTAATAATAAAATTCATAATTTCCTCCGGTTTATTTGTTTTTATTTTCCTCTTCTATCTGTTCAGCTGCCTACTCCTTTTATTTTTTTATCTTACCACAAAGGTTCAATAAAATCCATGCCGGTTTCTTCCAAAGAACAAGGACAACGGCTATCACTGAAAATATAAAGGCGGCTACGTTCATTACCGGCTGTGTGAAGTCCACTCTTATCTCTCCGCTTTCGGCGTCCGGCACAACGCAGATGTCTCCCAATTCTCCTTCGTAGACCGCGAGCGGCCGGCCTGCGGCGTTCACCGCCCTGTAGCCTCTGTAATACAGCAGGGGAAGGCGTATGCCGGCATCTCCGCCCCTGTTGTTTTCATATGCAAGATAGATATGCGTACCCTTTTTCGAATATTTTGTTATGTCAACCTGCTCCGAGCAGGGCGCCTCATCGGTTCTAAGCGCCTCCATATCCTTAAATTCTCTCGGCATATAGTCCACATTGTAGGAATATGCCCTGTCGCCCGTCTCCATGTCTATATATCGGGAGCGGTTATTAAAGACCATATCCGTCTGTAAACAGTCGGTCATCAGGCTTAAGGCCACCAATGCCAGAGCAAAGGCGGTAAAGGAGGGCTTAAGCTTATCAGTTTTCTCCAGAGCCAGGGCACTTATGGGGGCGAAGATGCAGACTGCAATGGAAAAAAGCCTCCATGGATGCTCCAAAAGCATGAGCTGATTAAATAAGCCGGGGAATTTTTCAAGGGTCTCCCAGGGGAACATATCCGACGCGATATATACTATGGCTGTCTCCAGTCCCAGCGCCGTAAGGGCAAACCTCTTTTCCTCCCGGCCGGTCTTTGCGCATAAAACAAGGCATAAGGTTAAGGCGATGCAGGCCAGACCCACCAGTCCAAGGGTCGGTATCATCTCCCGCCTTAAATAGGCGTCGTCCTTATCCGTAAGGAGCCTCGGCAGACTCGAAAAGATCTCATACATGGGCTGGGCCGCCCGGGCCGGATTGAAACGCCTTATTGTGTCGTCAAGCTGCAGATCCTGCGCCCTGTAGAAAAAGAAGGGCACGAAGAAAACAAGGCTAGCTGCCAGGGAGGCGGCGGCTGCATATATGAGCTTTATTATCCGTTTTTCCTTAAAGAGCTTAAGGAGAAAGACAAGGACAAAGACAGCACAAAGAGCTCCCCCGAATATGGCCGAGAGAATGTGGGATTCTATCAGGCCGCACATCCCCACAAAGAGAGCGCGCCACCTTTCGCTGTCTCCTATGGTTATATTGTATATCCCCAAAAGCACCAGGGGAAAGAAGACCATGGCTATGGCCTCTCCCAGGGTCGAGCGGAAATATATGTCGATCAGGCGGAAGGGCGCAAGGGTATAGAGCACCGCCGCCAGAACGGCCCCTCTTCTGCTGCCGGAAATGGTCTTTCCGCAAAGGTAGGCCGTAAGAAACGAAAATATATTCACAAGGAAAAATGATGCCTTATACGCCCCGAGGGCGGAGACCCGCATAAGGCGCAGCGCCGCAGGGATATACAGGAAAATATTGGGGTAAAGCGCCCCCATATAGCCATGTCCATAGGCATCATTGGGGTAGATCACCGCCGGGAACTGTCCGTCTAAAAGTGCATCCTTTATGCCCTCTATCCGCATCATGTGGAAGGCGGTATCGTGACCGTCCAGAAAGCCTGACGCAAAAAGAGGGTAGGACGCCGCAAACACGGCAGCCGCTCCCGCCAGGACTTCAAGGGGTATCTGTTTATTCCGGATCACAAGGATATAATCGAAGATAAGCGCCAGAACAATAAGCAGAAGGCCGGAGAGAAGGTTATCGCTGTAGATCAGCGCACTTCCCTGCGTGGTTATCAGGAGGTGCTTCAGGGTGACACTGCCCTCTCCGCTATAGTAAAAACGAACCGTAAAGTCATTTATCTCCCTGTCGGTATCAAAGCGAAATACAGTCCGGCTTTCCTCAGCAGGAAGCTCTCCGGTAAAGCAGGGCGTTTCGGAATCCATGAACGTAAGAAAAGCACCGTCCCCGTTTTCATGGTCGATCTCAAAATTATAGGAGCCCTTTGGCAGGTCAACCGACCTGCTCTCAGCAAAGAGCCCCTCTTTATCCGTCACAGCAGAAGCGTCGACCCTTAAGACTCCCCCAGATATGTCGCTCTCGGAGGCTGTAACGCTTAAGGAATTAAAGTCCATATATATCTCGTCGTCAGTCTGTATCCTCAAAAAGGTGAAGAATGCGACCGCCGCGATAAATATAATGCAGACTATGTGGCGTCCGATTTTCATAATTTATCTTAGAATATTCTACGTACTGCCAAAGGTGTTCTGTAGTTCGCGCTGGAGACCTTGATACCCGTAGCTGCAGTGGAAGCGTGTACTATCTGGCCATTTCCGATGTAGATACCAACGTGACCGGAATAGCATACTATATCTCCTGCCTGTGCATTGGCAAGACCGCCCTGTACCGCCGAACCGACGGACCTGTCTCCACCGGAGGAGTGCGGCAGGGATACACCGAAGTTCCTGTATACGCTCATTACGAAGCCGGAGCAGTCAGTACCGTTGGTAAGGGATGAACCGCCGTATACATAAGGATTTCCTACGAACTGCAGTGCATAGTTTGCTACCGAAGCTCCCGTTCCCGAACCGGAGGCCGAATATGAACCGCCGCCTGAGCCCTTGGATGAGCTGCCCTTCTTTGAGCCAGAGCCGTTATTCTTGTTGTTCTTCCTGTTCTTTCTCTCAGCCTCGGCAGCCGCCCTTCTGGCAGCCTCTCTTGCCTCTTCCTCTTTCTTGAGACGGGCTTCCTCTTCCTGCTTGGACTCTGCTCTTACAAAGTCTGTGAAGAGCTGGACAAACTCCGCGCTTACGTAGCCGTCACCTTCCTCGACGGATACTCTTACCCAGCCGTCCTCTGTTTCCTCCGATACAGTAAGTTCGTCATCCATCGGTACCATACCGATAACTTCCGCCTCCTTGGAAGGCTCCTTACGAACATAAAGGGTGGTGGTTATAACCTTAGCCATTCTGGTTCCCACTTCCTGAGCCAGACCCTTGGCCTCCTCGCCCCTTACTACATATTCCTTCTTAACATATCCCACGGTATTGCCGGATTTTATCTTTACCCAGTCGCCTGCATCCTCGAGCTCGTCGCCCACTGACTTGTTGTACAGCTTACCGACAACCTCGCTTTCCTCTGTAGGCATCTGGCGAACATTTACATAGTCATTTACTCTGGCGATAACCAGATTTGCAAAGTCCTCTGTCTTAATCGAAGAAGCGCTGGTAACAGCGTCAACAAGGTTCATGCTGCCGTCGGAACCCGTTGTATCAGTCGTGGATTCCGCTCCGGCGGTAACCGAATCGATACCCTCGGAGGATACGGTATGCTTCTTTTCCTCCTGCTTTGCTTCTTCTTCCTTTTCCTTTACGGCTCCTGCCCCTGCGGTAAGAACCTCATCAAAATTGCTTACGCTCTCTTCTCTTATTACAATGGTTCCGCTAAAGCCCTCGGGCTTTGAATTAGCGCTTACTTCCTTCTCTTCCTCAACCGGCGCTTCAGCTTCCTCTTCCGCCGCATAAACATTTGTTTCAAAAAGTCCGTTATCGGGCTTTATCTCGGGCTGTTCAGTCTGTGCCGCTGCTGTGGCGGCTACATGCTCGATATATTTCTCGCTGACTGACCCTGTCTTCTTTACCTGCTCAGCCCTTATTGCGGTTACGGACTTACCTTCATTTAAGGCCCTTGCTATTCCCGCAACGGGAAGGGAGCCCTCGGTAGGCGCCGCATATATGTTATTCGTCGGCAGGAGGCTCATTGTCACTGCGCCTGCCATGCCAAGGGCAATGCATCTTGCCCAAACGGATTTCTTCATACTTTAATGACCTTTGCAAATGTTACAAATTTGTTACGTTTCGCAGTAAATATTAACACTCCTTTATCCCTTTGTCAACGAATGGATGTTGATTTTACTGGAAGCTTTATATTTCTGCCGTTTTAAGTGAATTTACATAAGTTTCAAATGCTGTAACTTTTTACCAAAATTCTTACCAGCCTCCGGAAAAAGTTATTATCTGACCCGTCATGTAATCGTGGCCCGAAGCAAGGGAATACACGAGCTGTGCCACCTCCTCCGGCCTTCCCATCCTTCCCGCCGGGATCTCCTCAATCAGCTCCTCTCTTTCCTCCCCGGAAAGAAAGGCGTTCATATCTGTATCAATGACACCGCAGGCAACGGCGTTTACCTGAATTCCGCTGGGAGCCAGCTCCTTTGCCAGAGCCTTCGTAAGGGCATTTACCCCGCCCTTGGAGGCAGAGTAAGCCGTCTCCATAGCAGCTCCGGCCTCGCCCCAGACCGAGGAGATATTTATTATCTTCCCCGAATGTTTTTTCAGCATGAGGGGTATGGCCTCATGGCAGGTATTGTACACCGAGGTCAGATTTGTATTTATAAGCTCCGCCCACTTTTCCGGAGGCGTTTCCTGCAGCAGACCGAACCAGGAGATCCCCGCATTATTCACAAGTACATCCAGGGATTCTACCTCCCGAAAGACGCTCTGTACAAAGGCCATATCCCCCACGTCTCCGGCAAAATGCCTGCCGGGCAGATCTCTAAGGTCGTCTACATCCCTGCGGCAGACCAATATAAGCTCGTATTTCTCCGCAAAGCTTTCCGCTATTGCCCTTCCGATGCCTCTCGAAGCCCCGGTTATGAGCGCTGTTCTTTTTTCAGGCATACTGTCTTACCACCAGTCTTTTCGCAAACAGCTCCGCCCTCTTCAGGGCAAAGGCCGCGCCGATATTATTTTTCAAAAGAGCGCTTCGCATAAGCCGCTGAAATATTCCCGCTGAGCTTCCATCTTCAGCAGCTATGGACTCCCTGTACTCCCGCCTTTTAAGTAGGGAAGCGAACTGCCTTCTATTTTCCTCCGGCTTTGCGGGATTATTTCTGTTTACAAAGTATAACTCCAGATATTCTCCCGTCAGCACCCTGTAATATTTCCCTCTTACCGCTTTTTCAAATTCCTCTCCCTTACGGTTTGCAGATACAAAGTCCGAATAAGCCCCCAGGGTGCGCTCCATTATTTCCACTATATCGGGATTGAACCTGTGGCTCACGGAGGAATCGGAGATCCTGTAGTAATAGCCGAGATAGGGCAGATATTTAAAGCTTTCGCATTTTTCTATGAGATTTAATATGAAGACAGTGTCCTGCCCCTTTATAAGCCCGGGGGTATAGCGCACCTTATGGGCCTCAATGGCGCTTCTTTTGATAAGCTTTCCCCAGGGGGCGCCGATCTCCACCGGCCCAAGCCGCCTGTCTCCCCTTAAAATCGCCAGCTCCAGGGCATCCCGCTGCCACAGTTCCTCCCACTGCCCCTTTTCCAGGGAATTTTTATCCAGGACCCGCCTGACCTGCCTGTTCGTATATTCAGTTGCATAGCCGAAAAACAAGATGTCCGGGCTTTCATCCTTCCGTGTTTCTTTGATAAGCCTCTCACAGCAGTCCTTTTCCAGATGATCGTCGGCATCCAGAAAGAGTACATAGGTTCCGGCGGCAGCGTCAAGGCCGGCGTTCCTCGCAGTGGAGGTGCCGCCGTTTTCCTTATTTATAAGCTTAAGCCTGCGATCGGATAAAAGGGGGTCCAGCACTTTTTCGCACCCGTTACTCGACCCGTCGTTTACGACTATTACCTCTATATCGGAATAGGTCTGGCCCAGGGCGCTCTCTATGCTTTTTTTAAGATAATCCCTGTCAGCGTTATAGACGGGGACTATTACAG
>CAMNBW010000049.1 GCA_946533525.1 uncultured Lachnospiraceae bacterium | reverse complement strand
GACGCCATAACCATAATAAAGACCATACAGTGGCTGGCGGAGACTCCCAATGTAAGGCGGGAGATGAGAAATATCGAGCTCGCCCGGGAATTTACCAAAGGCAGACAGAGGGTTACCGACCTCATTCTGGGGTGACGGCGGCTTTTCATGAAAATGGATAATGGATTCAGAGTCTTTTACATAAACAGCATACTGGGGGTGGGAAGTACCGGAAGGCTCATAGCCGGGCTCATGCAGGAGCTTGAGGCAAGGGGAGCAGAGGCAAAGGCCGCCTATGGCCGTTTCAATGCCCCTGCCGGGCTAAATTCCTACCGGATACTGTCAGAGACGGCGGTTAGGCTCCACGGGGTCCTAAGCCGGATAACCGACAGGCACGGGCTTTACAGCGCCGCTGCCACGAGAAGGCTCATAAAAACAATAGAGGAATTCGATCCTACCCTTATCCATGTTCACAATGTGCATGGATATTATTTGCATTATAAGGTACTCTTTGACTACTTAAGACAGTGCGGCAGGAGGCTGGTTTGGACCCTGCACGACTGCTGGTCCTTTACCGGGCACTGCACCCATTATCAGTACACGGGCTGCGAAAAATGGGAGAAGGGCGGGTGCTGTAACTGCCCGCAGAAGAAGGAATATCCCGCTTCCTTTGTAATGGACGCTTCGAAGAGCAACTATGAGCTTAAAAAAAGCCTGTTTACGGGAATAAGGGATCTGAAACTGGTCACCCCTTCCAAATGGCTTAAAGACGAGGTGGCGCGCTCTTTTTTAAGGGAATATGAAACCTACGTGGTTCCGACCGGGATAGACCTTGAGACCTTCAGGCGGCAGGATACCGAGGAGCTTAAGAAGAGCTACGGGCTGGAGGGGAAGCGAATCCTTTTGGGGGTTGCAAATCCTTGGAGGGAGCGAAAGGGCCTAGGAGATTTTATCCGCCTGTCAGAGCGCCTTGGCAGCGATACAGCCATCGTCATGATAGGGCCGGGCATCAAAGGGAAGGACAGGCTTCCGGGGAATATCACGGCGGTCCAAAAGACCGATTCGGCCCGGGAAATGGCACAGTGGTACTCTCTGGCGGATGTATTTTTAAACCTGACCTATGAGGACACCTTCCCCACGACGAACATAGAGGCCCTTGCCTGCGGGACGCCCGTTGTGACCTATAAAGCCGGGGGCAGCATGGAATCCCTCAATGAGGAATGCGGCATAGGCGTCGATGTGGGGGATATAGACGCAGTATTAACGGCCGTCGAGAGGATATGTTCCTCGGATGGCTATACGGCGCAGCAATGCAGGCAGCGGGCCGGGGACTTTGCCGCGAAGAAAAGGTTTGACGAGTATATAACAGGGATCTACGGCTTATGAAAACTTTTGCCTCGAGATTTTTATCTACGTTTTTAAATATATTTAAGCTCATCATCTATGTGGGCGGAGCCCTGGTGTTCTTTTATCTGATGGGGATAGACAACTTTCAGGTCAGAAACCTTTCGAGAACACTGGTGGTCATGGTCATAACCTATGTGATGCTGACCTATTTTCTGGCAAAGATCTACGGCGGCTACGACATCGGCATAAGAAAGCCGCGGATGATATTTCTCTCCCTGGAGCTTTCCATGCTGATAACGAACAGCGTAACCTACGTCATGCTCCTTATCATGAACACCAACGACGCCAATAACAGGGAGTTTGAGATCAGCTCCTTCGGTTATTTTATCCTGAGCCTTCTCCTTCAGACGGTGCTGATCCTCATCTTTACCGGGCTGGGAGGCGCTCTTTACGACGCGGTAAGGCCGGCGGAGAAGGTCCTCATTATAAGCTCCAGGGCCAGCGAGGAGGAGGATATAGCCAAAGCCGTCGCCACCCGGAGCAGGAATTTTGACGTGGTGGATACCTGCCGCTACGACGCTCCCGATATTAAGGAGAGGATAAGGGGAGTCAATTCGGTATTTTTCTACGACGTGCCCTCGGGAGAGCGAAGCGACCTGGTGAACTACTGCTATAAGCATTTAAGGAACGTGTATTTAAGCCCCGATATTTCGGATATAGTCGGAATGACCGCCTATCAGATGATGTTCGGGGATGTGCTCTTTCTTGCCAAGAAGTTTAACACCATGACCTTTGAGCAGAGGTTTATAAAGCGGGTCATGGACATAGTGATCTCGGCCTTCTGCCTTGTGATAACAAGCCCCCTTTGCCTCATTGCGGCCATAGCCATAAAGAGCGGGGACGGAGGCAGCGTTTTATTTAAGCAGAAAAGGGCTACGATCAACGGCCGCACCTTCGACATCTATAAGTTCAGGACAATGAAGGAAAATGTGGAAAACCGCTCCGCAAGCGACAACGACGAGCGCATAACAAAGGCCGGGAGGTGGCTTAGAAAGTACAGGATAGACGAGCTTCCCCAGCTTATAAATATCATAAAGGGAGATATGTCCCTTGTGGGACCCAGGCCGGAAATGCTTGAAAACGTAAGCGAGTACGAAAAGGAGCTGCCGGAATTCAAGTACAGGCTCAGGATGAAGGCGGGGCTTACCGGACTGGCCCAGGTCATGGGGCGGTACAACACCTCTTCCAGGGATAAGCTGATCCTGGACCTTATATACATAGAAGATTTCAGCATCATGGCTGATATACGGATCCTCTTTCGCACGGTAATGGTGCTCTTTAAGGCGGAGGATTCCACGAAAGGCTTTTAAACTATGAAGGTCAGTATAATCACAGTGGTGCTTAACGCCGAGGAGACCCTGGCGCGTACCATAGAGTCGGTGCTCGCCCAGTCTTACGGGAATATCGAATATATAGTGATGGACGGGAAGTCCCGGGACGATACCCTGAAGGTTGCAGAGTCCTATCGCGGAGCCTTTGAGGAAAAGGGCTATGAGTACCGCATTTACTCCGAGAGCGACAAGGGTATCTATGACGCCATGAACAAGGGCATACTGCGCTCCACCGGGGAGCTCGTCGGGATAATCAACGGGGACGACTGGTACGAAGCCGATGCCGTGGAAAAAATGGTGCGAAAATACGAAGAAGAGCACTACGATTTATGCTTTGCCGATATAAGGATGCATATGCGAAACGGCAGCACCTTTATAAAAAAGGCGAGGGTCAGGAGCTATACCACGAGCCGGGACTGGAACCATCCGACCCAGTTCGTAAGGAGGCCGGTATACGACAGATTTCAGTATAAGTGTGAAAATATCAGCGATGATATGGACTTTTATTTTAAGGTCAAGCGCGCGGGCATGAAGATCTGCGTGATAAATGAGGTACTGGCCAACTTTACCATGGGCGGGGTCAGCTCACGCATACCCCTTAGGGAGGTTAAGACCAGGATCTTAAGGCGCTACAGGATCTACAGGAACAACGGCTACAGCCGCCTGTATATCTTCGAGTGCGCGGCTTTTGAAATAATAAAATATATACTGGCATAGACTGGCATAGATTGGTATAAAAACCATGAAGATCACATTTTATTCAAACTACTTTAATCATCATCAGAAGGCCTTATGCGATGCCTTCTGCTCGCGCCTGGGGGAGGATTTTACCTTCGTCGAGACCGAGCCCATAGAGGAATTCCGCTCGCAAATGGGCTGGGGCGGGGAAGAGATACCCCCCTATGTGCTGAAGACCTATATTTCTCAAAAGAACCTGGACAGGGCCTATGAGCTTGCCCTGGAAAGCGACCTGGTGATAATGGGGACGGCTCCTGAGATACTGATACAAAAGCGCCTCGAGCAGGATAAGCTGACCTTCAGGTATTCGGAGAGACCCCTGAAGGAGGGCAGGGTTAAGGTACTGATACCGAGGCTTGCAAGGAAGTTTTACAATAATCACTATAAAAACAGGGGTAAGCAGTTATATATCCTTGCGGCAGGAGCCTACTGCTCCTCGGATTACAGGTTCCTTCGCTCCTACATCGGCAAATGCTATAAATTCGGCTACTTCCCCGTTGGGGAGAAGCTAAGCTTCGACGAGCTCATGGCCCTCAAGGAGAAAAACTCTCCGGTAAAGGTCCTTTGGGCCGGGAGGTTTTTAAAGCTTAAGCGGGCGGATCTTTTTTTAAAGGCTGCCGCGAACTGCGCCGCCAAGGGGCTTAAATTCAGGATAAGCATGGTGGGAGGCGGCGAAGAGGAGGAGCGCCTAAAGCAGCTTGTAAGCTCAAAGGGGCTTTCCGACAGGACGGAATTCCAGGGCTATTTAAATCCCGAAGAGACCAGACAGGCCATGCGTGAAGCCAATATCTTTGTTATGACCAGCAATAAGCTGGAGGGCTGGGGCTCGGTCATATACGAGGCGCTTTCCTCGGGCTGCGCGGTGATAGCCTCCCATGCCGCCGGAGCGACGCCCTTTCTCATAGACCAGGAATACAGCGGCATCATTTTTAAAAGCGGAAGCGTGGAGGATCTCACAAGAAGGCTGGAGTGCCTTATAAAGAAGCCGGAGAGGGCGATACAATTGGGCCATGCGGCCTATGACAATATGCAGCGCTACTGGAATCCTGACGTGGCCGCCGATAGGACCATAGAGCTGGCGGAGGGTCTTCTCGCAGGAGAGCCGCCGGTCTTTGAAAAAGGGCCCTTAAGCAGATGCGAGGATATAAAGGAAAACTGGTTTAAAGGGTAATGAGCGCGAAGAAAATACTGTATTTAATGGAATATCCCATAGACCTGCCGGGCGGGGCCCAGTTGTCCACAATAGCAGTCTGCGAGGCCCTGGCGGAGGACAGCTCCTATGAGCCGGTGGTGGTCTGCCCCGAGCTTATAAACGGGGAAAGCCGCTATAAATTCAGGGTAGTCACCTACCCGATGGGAGAGTCGCGCATAAAAAACCTGCTCATAAGGATAGGAGCCTTTAAGCGGATAATAAAGGAGGAGGCGCCGGATCTCATACATATCGAGATGTCGGAATCCCTCATAACCTACGGTTTTATAAGAAGTTCATTTAAAAATATCAAATATATATATACCGACAGAGGGATGTATTTCGGCTATCGCTTAAGGAGCAGGATCTTTATGATGCCGGTGCTGAAGGCCTCCTCCATGCTGGTCACGACCACGAAGCGCAACGCGGCGCTTTGGGAGGAAAACAGCACTATACGGCCCATCGAGGTCATACATAACACCATAGGCGGCGTTTTTGAGCACTATGACGAGAGCAGGCGCAAAAAAGACGGAGAGTTTACCATAGGCTTTGCCGGAAGGATCTGCGTCGAGAAGGACTGGGAATTCGTGCCCGTGCTGGTGCGGGCCCTCCATGAGGCGGGTCTGGAGTTTAAGGTGGACCTGGTGCTTTCAATGTATGAAAAGGGCGACGCCGAGCAGGCTGCGGAGTTAAGAAAGGGCATTATCGACTGCATAGGCGAGGATAAGCTGATTTACCGGGAGGAGCTGACCCAGAGCCAGATGAGCGACTATTACTACGGACTGGATCTCTTCATTATGACCAGCCGCTTTGAATCCTTCGGAAAGGCAGCGGTCGAGGCCATGAGCCGGGGCTGCGCCGTTATCGCCACCGGTGTGGGAGGCCTGCCGGAGGTCATAGGGGATGATAAATACATTTATTCGAAGGAAGACCCGGGGAAGGCAGTCGAGCTTTGCCGCCTTTTTGCCGGCGATAAAGAGGCTTTAAGGCAGGCTCAGGAATACTTCCTTAAGCGCTACAGGGAAAACTTCACCCCCGACAAATATATAAACAGGCATAAAGAGATATATGCAGAACTCGACCGAAGCTAAAAAGAATAAGGGCAATGCCGTAAGCGGATTTTTAAGCTACTTTTACGGCAATTTCATCGTGCTCCTGCTGGGCTTTATACAGACTCCTCTTGTAACGAGGCTCATGACCACCGATGAATACGGACGTACGGGGATGTTCGAAACGGCGGTGTCGGTCATCTATATTTTTGCGATACTGGGAATGGATCAGGCCTACATCCGCTATTATTACAAGCACGGAATAAGCCGGGAGAGGCTTTTGAAGCAGTGCCTCGGCTTCTCTCTTTCCATCGTGGCGGTCCTCATCCTCGTGTATCTAATCTTTGCCGACAGGGTAAACGACTATCTCTTCGGTATAGGAACCGGCGGGGGACATTTTGACGTTACCGCCCTCGTTGCGGGATACACGCTTATCTGCGTCTTCGAAAGATATTTCTTTCTGGACGTGAGGATGCAGCAGAACGGCAAGCTCTATTCAAATATTAATATCGCCCAGAAGGTTATAAATATCGCCCTCATACTTATATTTGCCCGTGTGATGGGGAATGATTTCAGGGTCGTTTTGTACGCCATGACCCTCTCCTGGGGCTCTACGACGGCCTTCCTCATCGTCAGGTACTTTGTAAAGGGAAGGAAAGCACAGGAAGACCCGGCGGACAGCACAGGGGGAAATGATTCTTCCGCCGTCAGGGAGAACTATTCCTTAGGTGAGCTTTTGCGCTACGGTGCGCCCTACGTACTGGTGCTGCTCATGGAGTGGCTCCTGTCCTCCTGCGACAGGGTAGCCATAAGGACCTGGTCAACCTTCGGAGAGCTGGGGGTATATTCTGCGGCAATGAAGATCATGGTGCTGCTCATAACCTTTAAGACAACCTTCGTAGCCTTCTGGTCCCCGGTGGCTATGGAAAAGTATGAGAATGCCGCAAATGAGGAATGTGTGGTGTTTTTCAGAAAAGCTTTCGATATAACCAGATTTTTATGCACTCTCGCCGCAGTGGGGCTCATACTTTTTAAGGGCCTGATAGTCCTGCTGCTGGGAGAGGATTACAGGGGGGCGGATGTGATAATTCCCTTCCTTACGCTGATGCCGGTTTTTGCAATGCTCTTCGAGATAACAAACCAGGGCATCAAGTTTAAGTCCAAGAACATGTATTTAAATATCGCATCGGCCGTGACTATTGCAGTGAATATCACGGGGAACGCCCTGCTGGTGCCTAAATACGGCGGCGCCGGAGCCGCTGCGGCCACGGGACTTTCCTATATCATCTATTTTGCCGCCGGTTCCGTCTTTGCGGAAAAATTTTATCCGGTGGGTTACGACTATGGGAGGACGGCTCTGTCTGCGCTGCTTTTAATTGTCTACGCTTTTGCGGCGACTTTTTCAGGAAATGAAGTATTGTGCATGAGTTTAGGCATTGCAGAGCTCGCGGTCATTTTTTTCGTCGAAAGGGAGAGCCTGAAGCTCTGCTTAAGCTATGCGGGAGAAAAGCTGAAGAGGTATGGATAAGGTAAAAAAGGCGGCTCTCATATGCGCTGTGGGAGCGGCAGCGATTTTAAATCTCATATATTCCCTGTATCACGTATCGGATGAACAGAAGTTTTACCGCTATTCGAGTCAGGCCATGTACCATGAGGGCTTTTATGAGGAGGGAAGGTATCCGGATCTTTTCCTAAGGGTTCTTGTAAGGGACAAGAAGGTGGTGGTGCCCAGGAAAATAAAGACCTACGATATGTATTCCTCCTACGGCCGGGACGAAGAGGAAGGGAATCCCTTCGACAAGAATTATCTTATAGAAAATGACTATATCAGATATTTTCAAAGCTATGCCGGGGAGTTTAAGACAGATACCTCTCTGCCGCAGATGGACGAGACGGCGGAGCTCTTTAGGGACAGCGGGGAGTTTACGAGCTTAGGCATAGCCAATGATCTGCTGCGCTATTCCTTCCCCTTAAACCACGAGGAGGTGCAGCAGGCCAGGGGCTTTTGGTATTACTGGTACTATCACCATTTTGCGGACAAGGAGCCTGACCGCCCGGAGAGCTATCCGCAGATCTTTGTCTGCATGGACGGCATATCCGAAGCGGATACCCTTGCGGCGCTATGGGATGAAAACGAAAATCTTTACCTGATGGCGGAGGATAAGTGTTTAAGGTGACTGAGATTTTACTGGAATGTATGAAAAACGTCACCGGGGCTTTTCTTGAGCGGCAGGCGGCGGTCATAGTTTTGCTTACGACAGCGGGGCTTATCTGCAACCATTGTCTTTTTGACAGGTTTAAAAACGCCATGGTCTATAAGCTGCTCCTGGCCTTCCCCCTGGGACTTGCCCTCTTTAGCGTTGGGGGCTTTGGCCTCCTGCTTTTGGGTATACCTTTTGATGCACTCTCCATGGTTCTTTTTATGCTTCTGACGGTCTCAGGAGTTTTGGCTTACGGGATACTTAAACACAATGGCCCGAAGCCCGAGGGCGGGGAGCTTCGCACGTATATGTTATTTATGCTCGCTGCGGCGGCTGCGGCAGTCTTTTGCTGCTATGGGCTTTTGAGCGTAACGATAGACAACGATTCGGTCTACTATTACTCAACATACCCCGAAATAATGGCGAAGACAGGGAAATATCTTAAGTATTTTGACACCTTTATGACGGATGTGGGCCAAACCAGCGCGGTCTTAAATACCCTGCCCTTTCTCTACGGCTTTGACAACACCTTCGGGATACAGCATTTTATGAATCTGGATTTTATAGCCCTGTTTGGCGCGGTGACGGCTGAGCTGGCGAATAGGTACATGACGAAAAAAGCGGGAGCCGGGAACGGCGGCGGGGAGAAGCTGCAAAGCGCCGCCCTGGCAGCGGGAGTATTGGCGGCCCTCTTTATGGCGGGCTCCTATCCCTTCGTCTTTATCTCCAAATGGATCATGTCCAATGTATATTTTATGGAGTATTTTTGCATTGTCATCGCCATGGTGCTGGTGCTGGCGCC
>CAMNBW010000048.1 GCA_946533525.1 uncultured Lachnospiraceae bacterium | reverse complement strand
TTTTTTAGGAGGAAAGTATGGCCGGAAGATTTAATTCGACACCCACAAATAAATCGGACAGGATCACGAGACTGGTTGAGAACCTTTATCGCAAGATGCCCGAAATAGAGGCGGCAAGGGCGGTGCTTATCACAGAATCCTATAAGCAGACGGAAAATGAGCCCATTGTCATGAGAAGAGCCCATGCCTTCGAGCATATATTAAAGAATATTCCGATAATCATAAGGGACGAGGAGCTGATTGTCGGCTCCACGACCATTGCTCCCCGTGGCTGCCAGACCTATCCCGAGTTCTCCTATGAATGGCTGGAGCCCGAGTTTGATACGGTGGCGACCCGTGAGGCGGATCCCTTCTATATTTCAGAGGAGACGAAGAAGACCCTGCTTAAGGTGCATCCCTACTGGAAGGGCAAGACCAATTCCGATCTGGCCTTAAGCTATATGTCGCCTGAGACCAAAAAGGCCATTGAGCATAACGTATTTACTCCCGGAAACTATTTCTACAACGGAGTCGGCCATCTGACCGTTCATTACGATAAGGTCTTAAACATAGGCTTTGAGGGGATAATAAAGGAAATTGACGAAAGGCTCGAAAAGTGCAGGCCCGGGGATCAGTATTATGCCCGTAAGCACACCCTTCTCGAGGCTATGAAGATAAGCTGTCTCGCAGTCATCGGTTATGCGGAGCGCTACAGCGCCCTTGCAGAGAAGATGGCAAGGGAGACCAACGACGCAAAGCGCAAGGACGAGCTTTTGCAGATCGCTAATAACTGCAGGAACGTGCCGCGCCGCGGAGCAAAGAGCTTCTATGAGGCCTGCCAGAGCTTCTGGTTCGTACAGCAGCTCATACAGCTTGAATCCAGCGGACACTCCATCTCACCGGGGCGTTTCGACCAGTACATGTATCCTTTTTACAAGGCGGATATGGACGCGGGCAGACTGTCGAGAGACCAGGCACAGGAATATATAGACTGCATATGGGTTAAATTAAATGACCTCAATAAGTGCAGGGATGCGGAGAGCGCCAAGGGCTTCGCAGGCTACAGCCTCTTCCAGAACCTCATAGTCGGCGGACAGACTGTGGACGGCAAAGACGCTACCAACGATCTTTCGTTCATGTGTATCTGGGCCTCCCACCACGTATTTCTTCCGATGCCCTCGCTTTCCATAAGGGTATGGAACCTTTCGCCCCAGGAGCTTTTGATCGAGGCGGCAAGGCTTACAAGGACGGGAATAGGTCTTCCTGCATATTATAACGACGAGGTAATCATTCCTTCCATGATGAACAGGGGCATATCTCTTGAGGATGCCCGGGATTACGGAATAATCGGCTGCGTTGAGCCCGCAAAGATGGGTAAGGAAATGGGCTGGCACGATGCCGCCTTCTTCAATATGCTTCGTCCCCTGGAATTTGTATTTACCAACGGAATGGACAAGGGAGAGCAGGTATCGATACGTACGGGAGAGCTGGAGGACTTTAAGACCTTCGACGACTTCTGGAATGCATATAAAAAGCAGATGGACTACCAGATTTCCCTTCTGGTAAATGCCGACAATGCAATAGACCAGGCCCACGCCGAGAGAGTGCCTCTTCCCTGGCTTTCCTGCATGGTGGACGACTGTATGGACAGGGGGCTTACCACAGAGCAGGGCGGAGCCGTATATAATTTCACCGGCCCTCAGGGCTTCGGCATAGCCAATGCCGCGGATGCGCTTAACTGCATTAAGACCCTGGTTTACGAGCAACATAAGCTTACCCTTCAGGAGTATAAAAAGGCCATGGCGCTAAACTTCGGCCAGGGCTTTGACGAGATAACCATAAAGGATATGACATTGAATATCGTGGGCGAGATGAAAAAGGCCGGACAGAACGTGTCCCAGAGCGATATAGCCCAGATAGTTGACAGCATCAGAAAGAGCGAGATCCCGGCTGCGGACAAGAGCTGGTGTGAGCAGCTTTTAAGCTGGATAGAAGAGGTTCCCAAGTACGGCAACGATCTGCCTGAGGTGGATGAGCTGGCGAGAGAGGTGGCTTACCTTTATACTAAGCCTCTGGAGACTTATAAGAACCCCAGAGGAGGACAGTTCCAGGCCGGACTTTACCCCGTTTCCGCAAATGTGCCCCTCGGAGCACAGACCGGAGCTACGCCGGACGGCAGGCTTGCACATACGCCCATTGCCGACGGTATCGGACCCGCACAGGGAAGGGATACGAAGGGACCTACGGCTACCTGTAATTCAGTGGCCCGTATAGACCACGGTATAGCTTCGAACGGAACCCTCTTTAACCAGAAATTCCATCCCTCGGCTCTGTCGGGAGAAAAGGGCTTAAATGACTTTGCTAATCTGATACGTACCTTCTTTGATGAGAAGGGAATGCATATGCAGTTTAACGTGGTCGATAAGCAGACCCTCCTCGACGCCCAGAAGAATCCTGATAAATACCGCCATCTGGTGGTCAGGGTTGCAGGATATTCGGCGTTATTTACTACACTTTCAAAATCTTTGCAGGACGATATTATAAATCGTACCGAGCAGGGGTTTGACGCGTGAGGATATAGATGGATTATCTTGACACAAGAGGAAGAATTTTTGACATACAGAGGTATTCGGTTCACGACGGCATAGGAATTCGCACGATAGTCTTTCTCAAGGGCTGCGTGCTGCGCTGCCGCTGGTGCTGCAATCCCGAATCCCAGCGCTACGAGATCGAGACGATGCGTACCGTTGACGGTAAGACGAAAACTGTGGGCGAGGACGTCACCGTCCGTGAGGTGATGGAGACCGTAGAGATGGACAGGCGCTTTTACTGGCGCTCCAAGGGCGGCCTGACGCTTTCGGGCGGAGAGTGTACCCTTCAGACGGAATTTTCGAGGGACCTCCTCCATGCGGCCAAGGATGCCGGCTTTTCTACGGCGATAGAGAGCATGGCCTGCTGCGACTATGAAAAGATAGACGCCCTGATGCCCTATCTCGATACCTATCTTTGCGACATCAAGCATATAAATGCGGATAAGCACAGGGAATTTTGCGGCAGGGACAACCTCCTTATGCTGGACAATATTTCAAGGATAGCCCGCGAGGGCAGATGTGAGCTCGTGATTCGTACGCCGGTTATCCCCACCTTCAACGATACTCCGGAGGAGATAAGGGGGATCGCGGAGTTTGCCGCAAGGCTTCCCGGTGTCAGGCAGATGCACATTCTCCCCTATCACAGGCTGGGGTATGACAAGTATATCGGCCTTGGACGGGAGTATCTGATGGGGGACCTTAAGACCCCCGACAGGGAGAAGATGCTTGAACTTAAAAGGCAGGTTGAGGCTGCCGGGCTTATTTGTATAATAGGTGGATAAGACGTGGAATTTCAGAATAAACAGAGGATAGTTCAGGAGCTGGTTCCCGGGCGGCAGATCACCCTGGCCCATATTATCGCCAATCCGGATAAGACTCTTTATTATAAGCTGGGTCTGGATCCCGCTGTGGAGTTTGAAAAGTCTGCCATAGGCATAATGACGGTCTCACCGTCGGAAACTGCCATAATAATGGGAGATATTGCGATAAAGAGCGCCGGCGTGGAGCTGGGCTTCGTTGACCGCTTAAGCGGGTCACTCATAGTAACCGGAACGGTTTCGGATGTGGAGGCCGCCGTTACTGCTATTCTGGACTATGTTCAAAATACCCTGGGGTATGAGATCTGCCCCATCACCCGCACATGAGGGAGACATTGGAGTATTTGCAATGATTGAATTTTTAAAGGATCTGGTACTGCTGGTGGCTGGCTTTGTTTTACTTATAAAAGGAGCCGACATTTTTGTGGACGGGGCATCGGGCCTCGCCAAACGCTTCGGAGTCCCGGAGATAATAATAGGCCTTACGATAGTCGCAATGGGAACTTCGGCGCCGGAGACGGCCGTCAGCATCGCAGCCGCCGCCAAGGGCAACGCCGACATCTCCATAGGAAATGTTCTCGGGAGCAATATCATGAATATCCTTGTGATCCTGGGAGTGGCCTGTACTATAACCGCCATAGCGGTGGGAAAGAGCACTATAAGGTATGAGATGCCATTTTTGACCGCAGTGACTGTTATCTTTATGGTGCTGGGGCTGGACGGGGTTGTATCCCGCCTGGACGGAGTGATATTATGGGTACTCTTCATAGCGTATCTGGCCTATATGATAATAATGGCGAAGCGTTCGGGTCCGCAGGAAGAGGGTGATCAGGAGAAGAAGCCCTTTTGGAAGATAGCTCTTTTCATAGTCCTGGGAATGGGGATGATAGTGGTCGGAAGTAATTTTTCCGTAGACGGAGCCAGCGGCATAGCGAGGATCTTCGGTATGAGCGAGCGCTTTATCGGTCTTACCATAGTGGCCCTCGGGACTTCGCTGCCGGAGCTCGTAACCTCCTGTATGGCGGCGAGGAAGGGCAACGCTGATATTGCAATAGGAAATATCGTAGGGAGCAATATCTTCAACATACTTTTCGTAATAGGCACAGCCTCCCTGATCGTACCGATAAACTTTGCGGTCAATTTCCGCTTCGATGCCGCTGTCGCTATAGGAGCCGCGGTTATTCTCCTGCTTTGCGCTCTTAAGGGGAAGCTCAAAAGGGTACACGGAATAATAATGCTCTTATGCTACGCGGCCTATTTTGCATATATTACATTTTGACCTTTTTTGAGGCTTTTGTGGGTGTGTTTTAAAATCGATACAAATCCCACACAAATATCCAACATAAAAATTAAAATATGACGGGAAAACCACATCTAATTTGTTGACGGATGTGGTTTTTTGTTGTATACTGCAAAAGAATACAACAAAAATCCACGAAAGTGTATCAGAAGCTGTCTCGTGCACGGCAGCTAGTGGAGCGTTTCAAGTAAAGAAGTGATTGAAACCCTACACGAGGCGTGGGACAAGAGGTAATAAAAATTTTATCAGGAGGAAACTAAATAATGCAGAACGAATTTGAGATCAAAAAACAGATCTGCGAGATCGGCAAGAGGATCTACAACAGGAACATGGTAGCGGCCAACGACGGAAACATTTCCGTAAAGCTCAATGACCATGAGTTCCTCTGCACTCCTACAGGTGTATCCAAGGGCTTTATGACTCCCGAGTACATCTGCAAGGTTAACGAGAAGGGCGAGGTTATCCAGGCAAACGCCGGCTTCAGGCCCTCTTCCGAGATCAAGATGCACATGAGAGTCTATGAGAAGAGACCCGACGTAGGAGCTGTTGTTCATGCTCATCCTACCTTTGCGACAGCTTTCGCTATCGCAGGAATACCCCTTACACAGCCCATCATGCCCGAGGCTGTTATCTCCTTAGGCTGCGTACCCATCGCAAAGTACGGCACACCTTCCACAATGGAGATTCCGGATGCGGTAGAAGAGTATCTTCCCTATTTCGATGCAGTTCTTCTTGAGAGCCATGGCGCTCTTACCTGGAGTGTGGATCTTACAGCGGCTTATTATAAAATGGAGTCTGTGGAGTTCTATGCAGAGCTTCTCTACAAGGCTAAGCAGTTAGGCGGAGCCAAGGAATTCGACAATGCTACCGTTCAGAGGCTTTACGAGATCAGAAGACAGATGGGTCTTCCCGGAAAGCATCCCGCAAATCTCTGCCAGAACAAGGGCGGCTTAAACTGCCACAACTGCGGCGGAAACTGCGGAGAGCATTCAGGTTCCATAGCTTCTCCCGGAGCACAGGGAAATGAAGCTCTCGTTGCACAGATAACCAAAAAAGTAATGGAACAGATGGGACTGTAAGGAGAAAAACATGTCTTTAAACGAAAATATGGTAAGGGACATAGTTTCAGAGGTAGTTGCCAAGCTTCAGATGAATGAGGCTGTTTCGGGAATGCACGGAGTATTCAAGGACATGAACGAGGCTATCGAGGCAGCAAAGAAGGCCGAAGAGGTAGTGCGCCGTCTGTCCATGGATCAAAGGGAGAAGATCATTTCGACTATCCGCCGCAAGGTTCATGAAAATGCCGAGACCCTTGCAAGAATGGGAGTTGACGAGACAGGAATGGGAAATGTCGGCCACAAGATCTTAAAGCATCATCTTGTTGCGGACAAATGCCCCGGAACCGAGGATATAAAGACCCAGGCCTGGAGCGGCGACAGGGGACTTACTCTGGTGGAGATGGGACCCTTCGGAGTTATCGGTGCCATCACACCCTGTACAAATCCTTCCGAGACGGTTCTGTGCAATACTATAGGAATGGTGGCCGGAGGAAATACGGTTGTCTTCAATCCCCATCCTCAGGCAATAAAGACCTCTATCTATGCCATAAATTTATGTAATGAAGCGTCGCTTGAAGCAGGCGGGCCGGACAACATCGCATGTACGGTGGAAAAGCCCACCCTGGATTCCAGCGCGATAATGATGAAGCACAAGGATATTCCGCTCATAGCGGCTACCGGAGGCCCCGGAGTCGTTACCGCCGTTCTTTCCTCCGGAAAGAGAGGCATAGGAGCGGGAGCAGGAAATCCCCCGGCGCTTGTAGATGAGACAGCCGATGTCCGCCATGCTGCGGAAGCTATCGTGAACGGCTGTACCTTTGACAACAATCTCCCCTGCATAGCGGAAAAGGAGATCGTAGCTGTAGACAGTGTTGCAGATGAGCTTATGAGCTATATGGTAAATGAGCAGGGCTGTTATCTCGCTTCCAAGGAGGAGCAGGACAAGCTGGTTGCAACGGTTATGGACGAGAAGGGAAGACTTAACAGGAAGTGTGTAGGACGTGACGCAAAGACCCTTCTTCGCATGATCGGGACAGAGGTTCCGGACAATATCCGCTGCATCACCTTCGAAGGCGAGAAGGAGCATCCGCTGATTGCCACAGAGCTTATGATGCCCATACTCGGAGTTGTAAGGGCAAAGGATTTCGACGATGCCGTGGAGAAGGCTGTATGGCTTGAGCACGGAAACCGTCACAGCGCACATATACATTCCAAAAACATAGACAATATAACCAAGTATGCCCGGGCAATAGATACGGCGATCCTCGTAAAGAACGCACCGAGCTACGCGGCCATCGGCTTCGGCGGAGAGGGCTTCTGTACATTTACGATAGCCTCGAGGACCGGAGAGGGCTTAACCAGCGCGGCGACGTTTACAAAGAAGAGACGCTGCGTAATGGTAGACAGTCTGTGTATCAGATAACATTTTAGGAAAGGAAAGAGATAAAAAATGGCTAATTCACAAGACATAGAAGCGATCGTCAGACAGGTCTTAAGCTCAATGAGCGGCGTTTCTTCGACTTCGTCTTCTTCGAACGCAACGGCCTCATCCTTTAACACAGGGGCGTCTTTTAGTGCGGGACCTTCCTACAATATTCCGAAGACAGCTCATGTTGCGATGCTGACGGCTCTGGGACATTACGACATAAAGGAATTTCCCATCCCGCCCGTAGGAGATAACGACATCCTTGTTAAGGTTGAAGGCTGTGGTATCTGCGGAACGGATGCCCATGAATTCAAAAAGGATCCCTTTAATCTTATACCTGTTGCCCTCGGCCACGAAGGAACAGGAACCATCGTTAAGATGGGTAAAAACGTTACAAAGGATTCCGCAGGCAAGCCCTTAAAGGTTGGCGACAAGATCGTTACCTGCATGATCTTTAAGGATGATCCCGATATAACGATGTATGACCTTAACAAGCAGAACGTTGGTGATGCCGATGTTTACGGCCTTGTTCCGGATGATGAGAGGCATCTTAATGGGTGGTTTTCAGATTACATCATGATCGGCAGGGAGGGATCGACCTTCTTCAATGTTTCGGATCTCGATCTCGACTCCAGAATCCTTATCGAGCCCTGCGCGGTTTTGATCCACGCAGTTGAGAGGGCGAAGAGCACCGGTATTTTAAGATTTAACAGCAGGGTTGCCGTTCAGGGCTGCGGTCCCATCGGACTTATCTGCGTAGCAATTTTGCGTACAATGGGTATTACCCAGATAGTTACCGTAGACGGCAATGCACAGAGGCTTGAGTTCTCCAAGAAGCTCGGAGCTACCGGAACCGTCAACTTCAAGGATTTCAACGGCATAGAGGCTCTTACCCAGGGAGTTAAGGATCAGTTCGGAGGGTATCTTGCAGACTTCGCCTTCCAGTGTACAGGTTCTCCCGCAGGACATTCCAATATCTATAAGTTCATCCGCAACGGCGGCGGACTTTGCGAGCTTGGGTTCTTCATCAACGGCGGAGATGCCACCATCAATCCTCACTTCGACATCTGCTCGAAGGAGATAACCACGGTAGGCTCATGGGTATATACCTTAAGGGATTACGCAACTACCTTTGAATTCCTGAAGGCGGCTCAGAGGGACAACATCCCGATAAAGGAGCTTATCACTCACAAGTTTGCGCTTAAGGACATCAACGAGGCCCACGAGTTCAATCTGGCTCAGAAGGGACTTAAGATCGCAATAGTTAACGAGTAGTTTTTAAAAAGGAGCAAAGTTTATGGCAGAAGAATCAATGGATGCGGTCGGTCTCCTGGAAGTCTTTGGTCTTGTCTGTGCTTTCATGGCGGCGGACGCAGGCTGCAAGGCTGGCAATGTATGGCTGGAGCCCTTTGATAAAAATAAGCCGGCAAATGCGGATTCACTTCCGGTTCCCCTGCTTGTAACAATTAAGTTCAGGGGTTCGGTGTCGGACGTCGAAGCGGCAATGGAAGCCGGAACCGCCGTGGCGGAAAGCCTGACGGGAGTTGTGCAGAAGCATATAATCCCCAGACCCACCAAAGATACGGAAAAGATGCTGAAGCTGAACTGCTTTGATAA
>CAMNBW010000047.1 GCA_946533525.1 uncultured Lachnospiraceae bacterium | reverse complement strand
TAGAGCAGAGGACTGAAAATCCTCGTGTCGCTGGTTCGATTCCGGCTCTGGGCACTGATAAGTCCGAATTGATATTCGGACTTATTTTATTTTCCGGCATAATCTGTTATAGTAGATGAGATGTATTTGTTTAGGGAAGATAAGGTATTTTATGAAAAAACGTTTACTGATTACTATTGCCCTTATATTTGCAGTCTTTGTTATTGCATTTTTGGATTCACAGGTTGATGACGAGCTTTATCTGGACTGCTGGCAGTTTAAAAATTATGGAGAAGACCCCAGCTATGATCTGGGCACCTTATACTTGAAAGCCGGCTCTATAACCAAGGAAGACGGTCTGTACGCAGAGCTTAAAAGTATTGAACTGCCTGCGGGGGAGTATCTGTTTGAAATCGATCATGAGTGCAAGGATGACACGGTGGTTCGCTTCATGGACGATGAAATAATGTTAAGTGAATACAAGCTCCCCAAGGAAGAAATAAGGACTAATATACCTTATAAGCTCGACCACGAAGTAAATAATTTCTCCATGCGCTTCTACTATGAGGGAGATAAGGACGTAGAGCTTAAGCACCTGTTCATAAGGACTTCCGACAAACATAACCTGTTTAATGACACATATTACGTAGCCTTCCTTATCTCTATCTTCTTACTGGCGATCTGTCTTTTTGAGAAGAAGCTTTGCACACCCGTCATCATCATAGGAGCGGTTACGGCTTTATTCACGATAGTACCCTTCCTGTCGCCGAAGATGAACCAGGGAACGGATCTTCTTTACCATATGATGAGGATACAGGGAACCTTTGACGCGATAAAGGACGGACAGTTTCCTGCCGTGATATATCCCAGGACCCTTCACGGACACGGATACCTCGGAAGCCTTTACCCCAATCTGTTTTTGTATATTATCATGATACCGAGGCTGTTCAGCGTTTCCATGCCTGCTATATGGAAAACGGCAATGTTCATATGCAGCGCGGCCACGTTTGCATCGGCATACTATTCAGCCAACATCCTGTTTGAAAATGCCTTTGAAAAGGACAAAGTCAGCAAGATGGCAATAGCCGCGGCAATATTGTACACGCTGGCGCCCTTCAGGATTATAAGGATTTATTACACCATGACCCTGGGAGAGACTATAGCCGTTATCTTCTTTCCTCTGGTCATTGCCGGCCTGTATTCGATATTATCCGGAAACGCATCGAAGTGGTACGTACTTACCTTTGGAATAAGCGGCATTTTGGAGTCGCACATACTTTCCTTCATGTTTGCGGTAATGATGTGCGCTGTCTTTGTCCTGCTGCTGATAAAAGACCTTTTTGCCGACAAGAGATATATTTCCATGATAAAGGCAGCACTCTTTACGGTAGTGATAAACGCGGGCTTTCTGGTGCCGTTTTTCTACTACAGGACTCAGGCGCTGCAGCTTACCCAGATAGCAAAGACCAATCCGGCAAAGAACGAGATGATATTGGCGGATCTTTTCAGTACCTATACAAAAAGCCCCGCCGACCCTGAAGCGGCCTTGCTTTCGATGAAGCTCAGGGGGAACCTAACGGTTATCGGACTGATACTTCTTTTGCTTACGGCAGTATACTTTATAAAGATAAAGGAAACCGACAGCAGGACAAAATTTATGAAGGCGGCCTTTCTGGTGGAACTGCTTTTCTTTTTCGTGTCCACCGACCTGTTTCCCTGGAAGACACTGGAAAAGTTTGAGAGGATATTCCAGATACTGCAGCCCCTGCAGCATCCCTTGAGGCTCCTAATCGTAACGGTGAGCTGCGCCTGCTTTACAGCCGTATACGCGCTTTATGCGCTAAAGATCAGATTTGCGTCCGAAACGGCAGTTACAGTGGCGATATTGGCAATAAACATAGTTACTGTCGTTACCATATTTGATATTTACATTGTAAAACTCACAACCGACCCCGTGGTGACGGCCAATACAGGTAATTATACAAATTCATATATATTGGACTATGTCCCGGAAAATACGACGACGGCCGATGATATAAAAGCCGATCAGGCGCCGGTAGCCTCCGAGGGAATAACGATAGACAGCTATGCGAAAGCAGGAACACATATAGACATCGCCTACACGAGCAGCAGCGATTCGCCCGGGACTATCAGGCTTCCGCTCATGTGCTACTTGGGATACAAGGCATATGACGGCAGCGGCAACAGGCTGGACATATCTCAAAGCGAGATAGGAACAATAAGGGTGACCGTTCCCGGAGGGGAAAATAACAGGCTGGTTGTTAAATTTTCCCAGCCGTGGTTTAATTATCTGGGTCTGCTGATTTCGGCGGCAGGGCTCCTTTGGTTTTGTTTCAGGGAAAAAATACAGAAAAAAATGGTATAATTATGAAATATCTGATCTTGGGTGCGGGACCTACGGGACTTACCCTGGGCTGCGCACTTTTAAACAAGGGAATAAAGGATTTCCTCATCCTTGAAGAAGAGGAAGAGGCCGGAGGTCTTTGCAGGAGCGCAGAAGTGGACGGGGCTCCCTTTGATACAGGAGGCGGGCATTTTCTGGATGTAAAGAGAAAGAGGGTGGATGAATTTCTATTCCGCTACCTGCCGTCCGACGAGTGGAATGAGTATGAACGGGATTCCAAAATTTATATCCATAATACTTATATAGGAAGTCCTATAGAGGCAAATATCTGGCAGTTAAGCCGCGATGAGCAGGTTAAATATTTAAAGTCCATCGCCATAGCCGGCTGTAATCTGGGAGAAGCCAAACCCGAGAAGTTTACCGACTGGATATACTGGAAGCTGGGCAAAAGGATAGCGGAAAATTATATGCTCCCCTATAACTCGAAAATGTTCGGGGAGAACCTGGACCAGCTTGGAACTTATTGGCTCGAAAAGCTGCCGGACGTTTCCTTTGACGAAACCCTGCTAAGCTGTCTCGAACAGAAGGCATACGGCAGGCAGCCGGCACATGCGGTCTTCCTCTACCCTAAAAAGTACGGATACGGCGAGGTCTGGAAGCGTATGGCCTCTTCGCTGGGAGAGCGGCTGATCTGCGGCTGTAAGGTCAATAAGCTGGATCTGGACAAAAAATGCGTAAACGATAAATATGAGGCAGAAAATATAATCTGCACGATACCCTGGACGAGCATTGAGGAAATAAGCGGAATAGGGGAGGAGATAATCGGGGACGTAAGAAGGGAGGTTAAGTATACCTCCATTATCACCGAATATCATCCCGAAAACCTGGATACCACGGCACATTGGATATATTATCCCGACCCCGGGCTGGACTATCACAGGATACTGGTAAGACATAATTTCTGCGAAGGCTCCGCAGGCTACTGGACGGAGACGAACGCGGACCGATATAAGGGAGACGCGGGCAGCGTAAGCTTCAGGAACACCTATGCCTATCCCTTAAATACCGTAAATAAGCCCCGGGTCATGGAGAGGCTCCTAAAGGCTGCCGCGGCGAAAGGGTGCTTCGGACTCGGACGCTGGGGCGAATGGCAGCACTACAACTCGGATGTGGTAGTGGAGAGGGCGCTCGATTTTGCAGATAAGATAACCGACAAATAGGAGAGACAAAACTATGAAAGCGCTGGTTTTAGGCGGCACGGGAATGATAGGTTCCCATTTTATGAAAAGCTTTAAGGACGATGGCTACGAGGTCTACGGGGTGGCGAGAAATTCCGCCACAAGCAGAATGGCGGCGGTTCAGGACGCCAGCATCATTCGGTCGGACATACTCGAACGAGACGCCATGGTCAGGATCTTTAAACAGATAAAGCCGGATGTGATAGTTCATATGGCGGCTCAGGCCTTTAACGGAGACTCGTGGAATCTGGAATTTCTTACCCATGAGACAAATTACATCGGAACCTTGAATGTCCTCTATGCAGCTCATGAGGTCGTTCCTGAGGCAAAAATACTTCTGGCCTGCAGCTCCGCAGAATACGGAAATATTACCGAGGAGGACTGCCCCCTGGTGGAGGAAAGGCTGCTGAAGCCCCATACGCCTTACGGGGTAAGCAAAGTCGGCGTGGAAAATTTAGGGCTGCAGTACGCCTTAAATTATAATATGAAGATATACCTGCCAAGGCTCTTTATCCATGTCGGAACGGGCCATCCTCCCGCTACCGCCATACAGAATTTTGCGCGTCAGCTTGCCCTTATTAAAAAGGGAGTCATCGAGCCGGAGATCCATGTGGGAAATCTTTCGAGCTCCAGGGATTTTATCGATGTGCGGGACGGGGTTAGGGCCATGAGGCTTGTTCTGGACAAGGGCAATCCGGCGGAGCCCTACAATATATGCAACCATAAGGCCTATAAGATACAGGAGATATTGGATATGCTGGTAGAGATCTCCGGGACAGACGCTAAGGTAATATCGGATAAGGCGCTCATGCGTCTGGCGGATGAGCCGCTTCTTCTCGGTGACAACTCAAAGATAAAGGCTCTGGGATATACCAGGGAATATTCAATGCATAAAACTTTGGAGGATGTATTCGCAGATTGGGTATCAAGGATTTAAAAACGGAAAAATTTGAAAATGTGACCATCCTGCTTCCGGCAATGGATGAAACCTATTCGCTGGTGCAGACGGTGGATACCATAGTAAATACCTGCCACAGGAAAGATATTGCCGAGATAATCTTCCTGCTTTGCGACAGGACTTCCGGGGAGTGCCGGAAGACAGCAGAGGAGCTGGTTGAGAAGTATAAGAATGATATATCGGTATTTATATGGGATCAGACCCTGCCCTTTGTCGGAGGAGCGATCCGCGAGGGGATAGACAAGGCGTCAGGAAGTCATGTGATAATGATGTCCAGCGATCTCGAGACCGATCCAAATGTGGTCCACAGGTTTATCAACGCAGCAAAAAAATACCCGGACCGGATAATTACGGCTTCCCGCTGGAGAGAAGGGGGAGGCTTTGAAAAGTACAGTAAGGTAAAGCTTGTATGCAACCTTATTTTTGAGAGGAGTATAGGACTTTTTTATCTGACGAGACTGTCGGACTTAACCTATGCTTTCCGTATATTTCCAACCAAGCTCATGAAGGCTATAGAATGGGAAGAATTAAAGCATCCCTTCTTCCTTGAAACGGCTCTTAAGCCCCTAAGGCTCGGGACAAAATTCGTAGAGATCCCGGGACACTGGACAGCGAGAACCGAGGGAGTCTCTCAAAACGGATTTTTTGCAAACTTTAAATATTTTAAAACGGCCTGGCACAACAGGTTTTTGACAGAGGAACAGATACTTCGTAAGGATAATGGCTGAAGCAAGAAAACACGACAAAAAAGCGGGCCTTGGCGAAGTGGACAGGTGGAGGATATTCTCCCTCATACTTTTTGCGCTGACGGTATTGCTGCTTGCCTGGCAGTCTGACGATGCGTACCATGGCTATGTCATGGCGAGAAATCTCGCCGAAGGGCACGGCTTCGTGTATAACATCGGAGAGCGTTCAACAGCCAGCACGGGTCCCTTATTTACCTTATTAATTTCATTGGCTTACTTTTTTACCAGAGAGATGTTTTTCACCTCTCTGGTTGTTTGTACGCTGTTTTCTTCGGCAGCCTTCTATATACTTGTATTTAAATTCTGCAGGTCCAGGGAGCAGATCTTATTCGTCATGCTGGCTCTTTTCGGCAGTCCGTCGTTTATGAGCTATACTACCTCGGGCCTTGAGAACAGCCTGTTGTTTCTCCTAAGCGCCCTGTTTTTATGGGCCCTGTCCTCGCAGGAGAAATATAATTTTAAACAGCTTTTTACCATGGCTTTAATCATATCCGCAATAGCCATGGCCAGAATGGATGTGGTGCTGATATTTGCCCCTGTGGCGGTCTGGATATTTATAATGAAGAGGGACGGCATATCCTTTCCAAAAGCTATGCTTGCTGCGGCGGCAGGCCTGTCCGTCTTTGTTTTATGGGAGCTCTTTGCCGTAATATACTTCGGCTTCCCCTTCCCCAATCCGGCCTATGTTAAGCTCGGTACAGGCATTTCCCAGATAGAATATTTAAAGAGGGGCATACTTTATATCTTATATACAGGCTTAAATGATACCGGTGTCATTATCATAACTGTTGTGTCGGTGATCCTGAGCATAATGGCTAAGAAATCGAAATATACGGTTTTGTCCCTCGGGATCCTTCTTTACCTTATATATATAATAAGGATCGGCGGGGATTTTATGATGGGAAGGCATTTTACCGTGCCCTTCTTTATCGCCCTTTGCATGTTTTATATAATAGAGAATAAGGAGATCAGTGAGATAAATAAGCTTCGTCTCAACAAGCGCATATTTGATGTCACTGTAATAGCCTGTCTCGTAATGACCCTGGGCTTTTCGAAGGTGATCGGTTCACAGTATCTGCTGGGGCATAAGTATTCTTCACACATATCCGACGAGAGGGAGTATTACTATTCCACCACCGGCTTATATAATAACGTGGTCTCCCTCATAAAGGATGGGAGGCTCTGCGTAAGCGATACGTGGAACAATGAGGCTCCCGACGACCTCAGGGAAAACGGCCTTTCGGGGGGGATAATAGATAATGCGGCGGGAATACTGGTATACTACAATCCTGATCTGTATCTCAACGACACCTACTGTCTGGGAGATCCCTTTTTATCGAAGCTTCCGGCCATATATGACCCCAATTGGAGGGTCGGCCATTTAAGAAGGGCTGTACCGGAGGGTTACAGAGAATCGATCTGGAATATGGAAAATGAGATAGAGGACCCTGATCTGCATGAATATTACGATGTGATATTGCTGATAACAAGAGGAAAGATATTCGATCCCGACAGGCTCAGGGCGATCATAGACATAAATACAGGCAGGTACGATTATTTAATAGATAATTATGAGAGAAGGCTCAAAGAGAAGTAAAAGACACAAGAAAAGAATGAGGATGCTGAGGCTCTTTCTGGGAATTTTTGCGGGAGTGCTCATTCTGGCGTACATCGGTATCTCGGTTTTCTTTATGTCCCATTTTTATCCGGGCACTGTTTTAAACGGGGAAGACGTTTCGATGAAGGATGAGAAGTACGCAGAAGAGCTATTTGAGGCGAAGGCAAATCATTATTCCCTTAAGGTGACCGGAAGGGATGAGGTGACCCTGGATATAAAGGCCTCCGATATTTCCTTCAGACCGGATTTTGAGGGACAGATCGGGGAGCTTATAAAGGGGCAGAATGCCTTTTTGTGGTTCACAGCCCTTAAAAAGACAACGGAGCTTACGGCCCAGTCTCTGGCCGATTTTTCCGACAGCGAGCTTCACGAGATGATAGACGCCTCGGATTTTTTCAAGTCCTCGAATATCCGTAAGCCAAAGGATGCGTATTACGATCTGGTGGACGGAGCATACGCCGTTATTCCTGATGAGCCCGGAACCGAACCGGTAAAGGAAGAGATCTATAAGGTCGTAGAGGGAGCGGTCAGCGCGCTGGAGGAAAAGGTCTCCATAGACAGGGAGGAATGTTACACCAGAGCGGCGATAACTTCTGACGACCCCACCCTTAATGAGACTGTAAATAATCTCAATAAATACTGCGGAACAAAGATACGTTTCGACTTCGGGGATAATTCCGAGGTGCTGGACGGCAATATAATTAAAGACTGGATAACGCTCGAGGGTACTACGGTGACCTTCGATCCCTCCTATGTGAAGGATTACGTTGCGGGGCTTGCGAAGCGCCATGACACCTTCGGAATGACCAGGGAATTTACCACTACCCCGGGAAAAAAGATCACTGTCAGCGGCGGCGATTACGGCTGGTGGACCGACAGACCCTCTACCGTAGAAGAAGTGACTAAGGCGATAGAGAATTCCTTTGTTGGGGATATGGAGCCGGTCTACTTCGGAAGAGCCATGGTACATGGGGACAGCGACATCGGCGACAGCTATGTTGAGGTCGATCTGGACAACCAGCATGTATATGTTTACAAGGACGGAAATCTGGTAACCGAGACAGACTGCGTATCCGGCAAGGCTTCAAACGGCAGCAGCACCCCCGAGGGTACCTACGGGATAACATACAAGGAACGGGACGCAAAGCTTGTGGGGGAAAATTACACCTCCCCTGTGAATTACTGGATGCCCTTTAACGGCAATATAGGACTGCATGATGCCACCTGGAGAAAGGAATTCGGCGGAGATATTTATATTAACAGCGGCTCACACGGATGCGTCAATCTTCCTTTGGATAAGGCGAAGATAATATTCGAGAATGTGGTCAAGGGAGAGCCGGTAATAGTTTACGGCGGAAAGAAAAAGGAAGATGTGGTGAAGGAGAAGGAAGAAGAACTCCCTTCCGAGGAAGAGCTTAAGCTGCAGGAGCTCCTGACGCAGATCGCCCTGAATGCGGCGGCCCAGCAGGAACAGGGGACCGAACAGGGGCAGGATCAGAGCAATCAGTCCGGGCAGGCTGCAGAGGCCCAGGGTGAACAGGGAGGTCAATAGGCGTGGACGGTCTGTTGGATAAGCTCCATAAGCTGAGCGATTCGGATTACTATCCCTTTCATATGCCGGGGCACAAGAGGAATCCCGAATATCCGCATTTTAAAGAGGCCTTTGCATTAGACATTACGGAAATAGAGGGCTTTGGAGACCTGTACTCGGATGAGGGTATACTCGAAGACCTTAAAACCCATGCCGCCAGGGTCTACGGAGCGAAGCGGGCATATATACTGGTCAACGGCTCCACCGTGGGAGTGCTTTCGGCCATATCGGCTTCTGTCCCTAAGGGAGGGCGCATCCTTATAGCTGAAGGGGCACATCGAAGCGCCTATAATGCGGCTTTTTTAAGGGATCTTAAGTATGACAACCTGAAGCTTGAGGAAATAGAACCCTATATGATCCGGGGAAGCGTTACCCCGGAGGCAGTGGGAAAGGCT